>NZ_JBNQGD010000239.1:0-11505 GCF_050436765.1 Arachidicoccus sp.
CCAGTTACTATTTATAAAAAAGATAACTCTGTACTGATTTCATTAGCCAGTTGGGCAAAAACAACGGTGAATATTCATTTGAAAATTGATTGGAAAGCGCTCGGTATTGATCCTTCCAGAGCAACTATCACTGCTCCGGCGATAGACAAATTTCAATCTGCAGAGCGTTTTAAAATTGGAGCTGCCATTCCGGTGGAGCCTAATAAAGGCTGGTTATTGGAAATTAAATAGCAACTCTTCTACTGTACGAAGAGGAGAAAGTAAAAAAAACAGGAATGAATGTAAATGGAGATAAGATATAATAGAATAGAATGAATGATTTCAAACCCCCTAAAGGGTTAGTTGCTTTGCTAATACTATTTGGTTTTTGTTTTCAAAAAGCATTAGCTCAAAAAATGCGGACTAAACCTAATGTGATTTTTATCTTAGTTGATGACCAGGGCTATGGAGACCTTGGGACTTTTTTTCAAAACCAAAGAGCAAAAGAAGGAAAGCCTTATGAACGCACTCCTTATTTGGATAAATTGGCAGCCAGTGGCGCAATGCTTACGCAGCAATATGCTGCTGCACCTGTTTGTGCCCCTTCACGAGCTTCACTGATGTTGGGTGTAAGTCAGGGGCATTCCAATGTGAGAGATAATGAGTTTGACCGTGCTATAGACAGCAATTACACGATGGCATCCACAATGCGTACCTTGGGATATTCGACTGTTGCCATTGGCAAGTGGGGATTGCAAGGTGCTAAACCTTGGGACAAAAATGGAGATGAGTGGTTTGCGCGCCCGACGAATCGTGGTTTCGATTCCTTTTTTGGCTATATGCGCCACATGGATGGGCATGAGCATTATCCTAAAGAAGCCATTTATTATAAAGAAGGTCAAGTTGAGCTCTGGGATAAGGGTAAAAATATTACTCCTGAATTGGATAAGTGTTATACAGCCGATTTGTGGACAGCATATGCAAAAAAATGGATTATATCTCACCAGGAGGGCGAAGGGAAAGACAAGCCCTTCTTCATGTATCTGGCTTATGAAACACCGCATGCGGTATTAGAGTTGCCTACTCAGGCATATCCAGCAGGTGGCGGGCTTCATGGAGGAATGCAATGGCTGGGCACACCCGGACATATGATTACCACCGCTTCCGGTATGCCGGATTCTTATGTCAATCCAGATTATGCCCATGCAACCTACGATGATGATGATAACCCTGCGACACCAGAAGTTCCCTGGCCGGCGACTTTCAAACGGTACGCGACGGCGAATCGCCGACTAGACTTTGCTGTTGGCGACCTGGTACAATTGTTAAAAGATTTGAAGATTGACGATAATACCATTATCATTTATACCTCTGATAACGGCCCTTCAATTGAGTCTTATTTGCCGACGGGATACATAGCGAATCATCCTACTTTTTTTGGGAGTTACGGCCCTTTCGATGGTATCAAACGGGACGATTGGGAGGGCGGCGTTCGCATGCCGACGATTGCGGTATGGCCAGGACATATACCGGCTGGAAAGGTGGATAAAACGCCCAGTATTTCTTTCGACTGGATACCTACATTTATAGATGCCGCGAGCGGAATGCCGGCACCCGAAAGATTAGATGGCGTCTCTCTATTGCCTCAGCTTACAGGAAAGGGTTCTCAACGCACAAGCTTAATTTATAACGAATATTTTTTTCCGGGAAGAACGCCTAAGTTTAAGGAGTTTGCAGCCAATCATCGGGGCCGGAAAATGTTTCAAATGCAGATGCTTCGCGTAGGTGATTTTGTGGGCGTTCGGTATGATATTAAAGCGGCCAGTGATAGTTTTGAAATTTATAATGTTGTAAAAGATCCGCAGCAAACGAATAATCTTGCACTTAAACCACAAACAATTATTTCTTCGGCGACAAGACGAGCCATCAATATCAAGGGCATCAAAAATGTAGGGGATCTGCAAGCGTATTTTCATGCACGCGTAATGCAGGTGCGACGACCGGAAAAATGGGCACCCAGACCTTATGACAATACATTGGTACCAGCGGTTAAAGCGAAAGTGACTAGCGGTGTGAATTGGAAGATTTTTAAAGGGAGTTATCCATGGTTGCCACAAGTAGCTACGTTAAAAGCCTTATCTGAAGGGCATTCAACTAGCCCCAATGTACATTTGGTTAAAATGAAAAATAATGTTTTGTTTTATTGTGACGGATATATTGATGTACCAAGAGATGGAGAATATACTTTTTATCTGAATGCCGATGCAGATAATTGATGCTGATTTTAACTATCAACCTGGAGAAGAAAAACAGTCAAAAGTTTTATTAAAAGCTGGATTGCATCCTTTCAGACTTTATTATTATAAACAAAAGGAAGGCAAAGATAGCTTGTGCTTTAAATGGAGTGGACCTGGGCTAAAAAAACAAATAATTGCGGCTAATAGCTTTTTTAGGAAAAAGTGAAACCCCATTTTAGGAGAATCTGGTAGGTTTTTTTTGAAAAATTGAAGTTTTTTTGAAAAAATCCGGCTAGTTTAATTCTCTATTCATTTTTTTTTGCAAAAACAGCAATATTATCTTAGCTTTGCGGCAGAAAAGTGAGCGAGATGAAGGGAACGGCAACCGTTCCCTTCTCTTATTTTCAAAAGTATTTTTATGTCTGATTTGGAAAAAGCGGTATTAATAGAGCAATTGTTGGATGAAATTTTGTCCGGCGAAACTGAATATTTTAAGGTAAAATTCAAGGTAAAACCCACCAATAATTTTAAGATATACATAGATGGAGATAAGGGTATTACTATTGACAAGTGTATTAAAATAAACAGAGCATTATATAAAAAAATAGAAGAACAGGAATTATATCCTGAAGGTGATTTTTCCCTGGAAGTTTCTTCTCCAGGTATAGATGAGCCTTTAGCTAATTTGCGCCAGTACAAAAAGAATATTGGCCGTAAAGTAGAAGTTTTATTTAATGATGAAGCAAAAAAAGAAGGCCAGCTATTAGAGGTTTCTGAAATGGGTATCACCATCGAGCATACAACAGGAAAAGGTAAAAAACTTGTAACAGAGCAGTTAAACTTTTCGTTTGACATTATAAAATCAACAATCGTACAAATTCAGTTTTAAAAAAGCAGAGAACAAAGGCCTGCTTAAAATGGTATAGAATATGGCAAGTATCAATCTAATCGAAGCATTCCAAGAATTTAAAGATGCAGAAAACATTGACCGTCCTACGATGATGAAAGTCGTGGAAGATGTGTTTAAAACATTACTTCGTAAAAAATATATCAGCGACGAAAACTTCGACGTGATCGTAAATGCTGAACAAGGGGACCTTGAAATTTTCCGTCGACGGATGATTGTGGAAGATGGCGAAGTGGAAGATCCTCTCGCGGAAATTGCCTATAGTGAGGCAATCAAAATTGAGCCGGACTTTGAAGTAGGTGAAGAATTGATTGAATCAGTTGATTTGTATGACTTTGGTCGTCGCGCAATTTTAGCTGCCAAACAAACGCTAGCCAGTCGCATTGGCGATCTTAAAAAGAATGTACTGGTACAAAAATATGAAGAACGCTTGGGTGAAATGATTAATGCTGAAGTGTATCAGGTATGGCGTAAAGAGGTTTTGCTTTTGGATGATGATGGAAATGAACTTATATTGCCTAAATCGGAGCAAATACCGCAAGATTTCTTTAAAAAAGGAGAAAGCATTCGCGCAATTATTAGCCGTGTAGATATTAAAAATAATACACCCGTTATTATTCTTAGTCGCACAAGCCCATTATTCTTAGAAAAATTACTGGAAATGGAAGTTCCGGAAATAGCGGAAGGTCTTATTACCATTAAGAAAATAGTACGTGAACCAGGAGAAAGGGCCAAAGTTGCAGTCGAAAGCTACGACGATAGAATAGATCCGGTAGGCGCTTGCGTAGGTATGAAAGGGAGTCGTATTCACGGTATTGTACGTGAATTGAAAAATGAGAATATTGACGTAATTAATTTTACTAATAATACGCAGTTACTTATTCAGCGCTCGCTTACGCCTTCTCATATCAGTTATATGGAATTGGACAATGAGAAAAAAAGAGCCGAAGTGTATTTGCCTTCTGACCAGGTTTCATTAGCTATTGGTCGTCGCGGGGTAAATATTAAATTAGCCTGTGAATTGACAGGTTATAATATTGATGTTTTCCGCGAGAACGAAGAAACGGAAGAGTTTGATATTGACTTGGGAGAATTTAGCGATGAAATAGATGAATGGATTATTACCATATTGAAAGGTGTTGGTTGCGATACTGCACGTAGCGTATTGAATTTGACAGCAGAAGAATTGGAAAGAAGGACTGATTTAGAAAAAGAAACAATCAAAGAGGTTAGACGCATTCTTGAAGAAGAATTTGAAAAAGAGTAGGCTATAGTAAAATGATAGAGTAACAAGTAAGCTGTAAAAGCAATAATTAAAAATCAGTTACAAAATCAAAATCCTAAAAGCTTACCACTAAAAATAGATATGTCAGAATTGAAATTACCAAGGTTATTGGCCGCCGCCAAGGAATTTAATATTGGGCACGATACGCTCATAGAATTTCTTGAAAGCAAAGGATTTAATAAAGGCGAACTGAAACCAACGACAAAATTGTCGGAGGAGCAGTACGTTGCACTTCAGCGTGAGTTCCAGAGCGATAAATTAGCAAAAGACAAAGCCGATAAAATCGAAATTCCTAAAAGTGCAGGTACTCAGCAGCAACAAGTCGACAAGAAGAAAAAAGAAGAAGTGGAAGCTAAGCCCGAAGCGGTAGAGGAAGTAGATACACCTGCGCCTCCCGTTGAGATTGTTCCAGCGCCGGTTGAAATTGCTCCTGTTGTTCCGGCCAAAGAGGAAAAGGTAGAGGTTCCCGAGAACAAGGAATCACCCGTAGTTGAGCAGGAGGTGAAGGAAGAAAAATCTACGGAATCACCTACTGCTGGTATTGCTGTAGATGAATCAAATATAGAAAAACTAAAAATAGTTGCGCCCGAATTAGAGAGCCCTAAGATTTTAAATAAGATTGATTTATCTACGATAGATTCATCTACTCGACCAAAGAAGGTGGCAAAAAAGCCAGAGCATAAAATTGAGGCTGTCCCTGCTGCTAAAAAGGCGTCAATGCCACTAGCAGAAAAGCCAAAAGAGGTCCCTAAAGAAACTAAGCCCGAAGATATCAAACCTCAGGAAAAAGTAAAAACGCCTGAAGCTAATACTCCCGTAGTAAATGCGCCACCAATAATTGAAAATATTCGCGCTACTAGAATAGAAGGGCCTAAAATTTTGGGTAAAATACAATTGCCAGTTGATAGTGATACCAGACCAAAGCCTTCTAAGGATGCAAATAAGAAGCGGAAGCGTATTCCTATTGAAAATAAAAGACCTAGTGGGCAAGCGCCGGCGACGCAAGATAATAGACCACACAGTGGTGGGCGTCAAGGCGGCAACAATGCGCATCCTGCCCGCCCGCAAAACAATAGACCGACTGGAAATAATAGACCGACGGGAGTAAGAAGTGGTAATAGACCGACTCACGAGGCGGATAAGGAAATTGATCAAAAGAGAATTCAGGAAAAGATAAAAGAAACTCAGGCTAAACTTGCAGGTTCTGCCGGTTCCCGTACTAAAACCAAAGCCAAATATCGTCGTGAAAAACGTCAAGAAATGGCGGAGGCGCAAGAGGCAAGAGATAATCAGGAGGATAAAAGATTACAAGTTACTGAGTTTATTACTGTAAGCGAATTAGCTAATCTGATGGATGTGAGCTTTGCCGACATCATTGGAAAATGTATGGGGCTAGGCATCATGGTTTCTATTAATCAGCGTTTAGATGCGGAAGTGATAGAATTAGTAACAGAGGAATTTGGTTTCGAAGTATCCTTTATCAATCTCGATGATGTGGAAGATGAGATAGAGGAAGAATATGAAGATGATACTGAAGATTTGAAATCACGTAATCCTATCGTTACAATAATGGGTCACGTCGACCATGGTAAGACATCTTTGCTCGATTATATTCGCCGCACAAAAGTTGCAAGCGGAGAAGCGGGCGGTATTACCCAGCACATTGGAGCGTACGTCGTAAATGTAGACGAAAATAAAAACATAACGTTTCTAGATACACCAGGTCACGAAGCCTTCACGGCAATGCGTGCTCGTGGGGCAAAGATTACCGATATTGCCGTAATCGTAATTGCTGCGGATGATGCGGTGATGCCTCAGACAAAAGAGGCAATTAGCCATGCGCAGGCCGCTGGCGTACCAATGATATTTGCTATTAATAAGATAGATAAAGACGGAGCTAACCCACAAAAAATATATGAACAACTTTCTCAAATGAATATTTTGGTGGAAGAATGGGGTGGTAAATTCCAAAGTCAAGAAATTTCAGCTAAACAAGGATTGAATGTAGATGCTTTGTTGGAGAAGATTTTGTTAGAGGCTGAAGTATTAGATTTGAAAGCCAATCCAGATAAGGAAGCGACGGGTTCCATTGTTGAGGCTTCACTTGATAAAGGACGTGGTTATGTAGCTACTTTGTTGGTGCAAAATGGCACACTTCGTCAAGGAGATTTAGTTGTGGCAGGTCAATATTATGGTAGAATGAAAGCTATGTTTAATGAACTAAATCAACGTATTGAAATAGCTGGTCCATCGACTCCTGTACAGGTATTAGGATTGAATGGTGCTCCACAGGCAGGTGAAAAGATAAAAGTTTACAAAGAAGAATCTGAGGCAAAAGATATTGCCAATAAGCGTGCACAGATTATGCGTGAGCAAGGCTTACGTACCCGTAAACATATAACTTTGGATGAAATTGGTCGCCGTCTGGCCTTAGGAAACTTTAAAGAATTGAACATTATCATCAAAGGGGACGTGGATGGTTCGGTGGAAGCTTTGAGTGATTCTTTACAAAAGCTCTCTACTGAAGAAATTGTTGTAAGTGTTGTGCATAAAGCCGTAGGTCAAATTTCCGAAAGCGACGTGTTGCTGGCAACGGCATCAGATGCCATTATTCTTGGATTTAATGTGCGTGCCTCTTCGCAAGCAGCCAGACTGGCTGATGTAGAAGGTGTAGAAATCAAGACATATTCTATCATTTATAATGCAATTGAAGAAATCAAAAGCGCGATGGAAGGGATGCTTGAGCCTAAGGTTCAGGAAAAAGAAGTGGCAACTGTGGAAATACGTGAAGTTTACAAATTTGATAAAGCAACTGTTGCCGGATGTTATGTATTGGAAGGTAAAGTTAAACGTGATCATAAAGTTCGCTTGTTTAGAGACGGTATTTTGGTGTATCCCCGTCAGGAAGGTGCTTACGCCGAATTGGGCAGCCTGAAACGTTTCAAAGACGATATGAAAGAAGTCGCACAAGGTTATGAATGTGGTCTTACACTTAAAAACTTTACCGACATTCATGAAGGCGACAACATCGTAGCTTACGAACAAGAAGAAATAAAACGTACACTTTAAAAAATGAGGATTCGTTTTTTAAATAATTAAGCAATAAGGCTAAATCGTTCAAAAGAGGATTTAGCCTTATTATATAAATGCCTTATTTATTTTGTTAAATTGGCTTTATATATAATGAAACTGTTACCAAATACCTATTTTTGACACTTATGTAGAATAGAGTTTTTCTTTAAAAGAATAAAACAGCAACGCATACAACTCAATGAAGAAATATTTATTTTTAAACGCACTTTTTGTAATAATTGCCTTGAATGTTTTTGGGCAACAGAAAAAGGTTGTATTAGATAAGATTATTGCTCAAGTCGGAGATAATATTATTTTAAAATCTGAAATTGATCAGGGCGTAAATCAATATAAGAACGCGCCTAATGCTGAGAACCTCCCTGCCGATTTGGATTGTCAGATATTGCAAAATCAAATTATGCGCAAAGCCTTGGCTATACAGGCCCAGCGGGATTCTTTACCCTTTTCTGAAGATGAAGTAGAAGCTGCCTTTCAACAAAGAGTTCGCTATTTTATGGGAATGTATGGTTCTAAGGAGCAAGTGGAAAAAGCATCGGGTATGACTATCGATCAAATGCACGACAATCTCCTTCCCGATTTGAGAGAGCAAATACTTGCACAAAAAATGCAATCCAAGATTACACAAGACGTTACTATAACACCGGCAGAAGTTCAATCCTATTTCAATCAAATACCAAAAGACAGTTTACGTTTTTATGAAAGTCAGTTTGAAGCAAATGAAATAATAATATACCCTACACCTAATAAAGATGTGGTAGATTTAATAAAAAGTCAATTAGAAGGATGGAAAAAAGAGGTAGAAACAGGTAAAGCAAATTTTACAAGTCTTGCTAAATTATATTCAGACGACCCAAGTGTAAAAGAGAATGGTGGTCAATTTAGTATGAACAGAGAAGATGATAAAGGTCGCTTCGATCCAGATTTTATGGCTGCTGCTTTTCGTTTACGTGAAGGCCAGATTTCGCCTGTAATAAAATCTCAATTTGGTTATCATATTATTCAAATGGTTAGCCGTGCAGGTAATGATGCTATCATCCGTCATATATTAAAGATACCACCAGTTACCGATGTAGAAATAAAAGCTGCCATCAGTAGGCTAGATAGTGTTCGCAATTTACTAGTGACTAACAAATTGACCTTCGCTGCTGCTTTTAGTTTATACAACGATAATAAAGATGCTAAATTTAATGCAGGAGCTATTACCGGTGGCTCACCTTATAATCCGATCACGCCGTTTACAATTGACGAAATGCAGGATAAAGATTTAGCGACTCTTCTGCCCACAATGAAAGTGGGGGACTATTCAATTCCACAAGTGTTCACTGATAATAATGGACGAAAAGCAGTCAGAATCGTCTATCTTCAGTCTCGTACTGAACCACACAGAGAAAACATGAATGACGATTATTCTACTATACAAGCGAGTGCCTTAGCCTATAAACAACAAATGGCAATGAACAAGTGGCTTACTGCACACATGAAAGATTTTTATATACAAATAGATCCGGCTTATGGGCATTGCTCAGAATTGGAAGCATGGATGAAGAACACGGAAGATAGAGTGGAACATTACTCTTCTAGTAGTATAAAATAGTGGATTCGATCTTATATTATAAGCCAGACAGTTTTGTCTGGCTTTTTTAGATAAAGTTTTGTGGAAAAATATGCCTTCCAAAAATGACGGAGTTTAATATGCTTAAAAATATTTCTTCTTTTATAAAGATAAAACCGGCATTGGCCGTTGCCTTCTTATATGCCACTTCCAGCCTTCTTTTTGGAACTTGGGTAGCATCCATTCCCGGGATAAAAGAAAGATTTGGTTTTTCAGATGGTAGTTTAGGGTTGTCACTCTTGTTATCTCCACTGGGCGCAGTTACAGGGATGCTGTTGGCGACAAGAATATTTAGTAAAATTGAAGTGGGAAAATGGATGTTTTACGGCTATCTGTGTCAATGTTGTGTAATGATATTCCAAATCAATTCATGGAACCGAATAATGTTTTGGTGCTGTCTTTATTGCTATGGATTTAATAGCTTTTTGAATGGTGTCTCTATCAATGCCACCGTCAACAATATGGAAAAGAAATACAATCGGCTGATGATGAGTACTTGTCATAGTATGTATAGTTTAGGTGGCGGAGTAAGTGCGGTCCTTGCTGCCTTTTGGTTTTCTATTCATGTACCTTCGGGCTGGCAAATTGTAATTATTGTTGCAGCAATTGTTACAGTTAACTATTCCAACAGAAATTATCTATTAAGTAATAAAGAAATCATTCACTCCCGATCATCCTTTAAATTGCCTTCCTTAGGAATTTTAGGCATTGCGTTTATTTGTTTGGTGAGCTATATGGCCGAAGGTTGTGTGGCAGATTGGAGTGCGATTTATCTCAAAGAATCGATGCATGCACCTAAAGCGATGATAAGTTTAGGATACGCGGGGTTTTCATTTGCCATGACTTTTGGGCGGCTCAACGGTGACACTTTAGTTGGACGATTTGGTAGCAAAAAGGTGGTAATTACCGGTTGTTTAATTGCTTCGACAGGGTTTTTAGTAGTTGTTACCGCCTGGATAACCGCATTGGCAATCGCCGGCTATATTTTAATCGGCTTTGGTTGTTGCTGTATCGTTCCTGTTTTGTTCAGAGCCTCGGCACATATCCCCGGCATTAGCACCGTCGAAGGTTTCGCTATGGTTACCACCGGCGGGTTGATAGGGTTTCTTACAGGCCCTTCCGTCATTGGTTTTATCGCAGAAAAGACCAATCTTTCAAAAGCCTTATCTCTATTAATTTTTATGACTTTGGTCTCAGCCGTTGTTGCATGGCGTAGTCGTTTTATAACACATAAGAAAAAGATAGCAAGTAATTCAGTTGTTTTTGATGAACAAACCTATTAAGCTTATTTTTGATGCGGGAATATTCTACACCGGGAAATCCGAGTTTTAAATTAATAAAAATTACGCCTTTATATTTATCCAGAATGCAGAAAATATTCATTTTATTCATTGCGCTGCTTATGATTTTTCAATCATGTAGTAGCAATAAAGGAGATATTAATACAGTCCAGAACCCCGTTCTTTTATCCGATACAAGTACGAAGGCTTCCTGTGTATTTCTCTCAGGCGATGAACGCAACAATCCGGTTGTCAGTTGGATACAGATCGACAGCGCAGGTATTAAAAGCTTCTATTTTGCCAACTGGGATCCGAAGACCAGGGCATTTTCTGCTGCTGTTCCAGTACCTACCCCGTCTAACACCAGTGTTCATGAGGAAGGCATGCCCAAGATTGCAATTAAAGGCAAGGATACGATTGTAGCAATCTTTGAGACATCTGTTCCGATGAAAAACAGCAGATTTGGATTAAGCGATATTCATTATATAATGTCGTTTGATAACGGTAAAAGATGGACGGAACCCAAGTCTATTCAGTCGGACACCTCTCGCACTGGTTCTCGTTCTTTTGGTGATATGGTGCGTCTTAGCAACGGAGCAATCGGTGTAACTTGGTTGGGTACAGATCCGAATAATGTTAATCATGCGCGCCCGGTTTATTTTGCAAGAACAAATGGAAACGAAGGCTTTGGCAAGGCAATTCTTATTGAACATGCTGGTTGCCAATGTTGCCGAACGGCTTTGAGCAGCGATGAGAAAGGAAATATAAGCGTTGTATTCCGCGATTTGCTTCCGGGTTCTGTGAGAGATATATCCATAAGTAGTTCAGCTGACGACGGTCAAAGCTTTAGTAAATCAGTCCCTTTTAGTAATGATCATTGGGTGATAGACGGATGTCCGCATGATGGCCCTTCAGTGGTTAGCAAAGATGCTAAAAGTTATGTGGCCTGGTTTACGGGTGCTCAGAATGCAGGCGTTTTCTATGCGGAACTTGATAAAAACAATCACATGGTTGCCAAACGCCTCCTTGATCCAAATGGTAGATTTGTACAGTTGTGCTTAACTCCTGATGGAACAAGGATTGTTGCTTATAATGTTGAATATCAACAGAAG
>NZ_JBNQGD010000240.1:0-1295 GCF_050436765.1 Arachidicoccus sp.
CCAAGAATTTTACAATTTCAATAATACCAAAATCAACTTCAACAAAGCCGTTATAGTTTGTAACAGAGAACTATCTGACAATAGCATTCCTATTTCAGCTCAACCTGCCCCCTTTACATTCAATCTGGGAGATCATTCTTTTACTCTTCCACCTCTACCTCCCAAAGAATCTTTTAGATTCCTTGGGGTCTGGTTCACCCTATCCCCTTCACACAACTTCATAAAACAACAATGTAAAACCGAGTATGCGCTGGTCGCTGCTAAACTCCGTTACAAGAAGCTGACTAATAAGCAGCTCATCTACCTCCACAATATGGTTCTCATGCCCAAAGTTCTCTTTCGGCTTAAGTCTACTCTTTTGTCTGAAAAAGACTGTCATGCAATTTCTCTACCCTTCAGATCGGTTTTTAAACGATCTCTTCAATTAGTTTCTACTACCCCTAATAATTTTCTCTCTTATCACAGAGCGATCGGTCTCACTGATCTTTTTCAGCGAAACCTTATTGATCACTCTGCTAGATTTGAACGTTTATTTAATTTAGATAATAATAATATTACCAAATTAGCCCTTTTACATAGACTAACACTAATTCAACAGGAACTTCATGTTCCCTTTTCCCCTTTATATCTTAATAATTTTAATGCTTTCTCGAAAACCAAGTGTTTTCAAATAGATAGTTTATTTAGATTACTTTATTTCTCCTCTCAAATAGGTATTAGTTTTGCTTTTAACCGTTCTACTGTTAATGCTAATTGGATTCCTATTCATGATGCCTTCCATGGAAACCCTGGTCTCTATGCGAAGTCTATTCACTTATTTCATCGGCAAATTTTTTTAGGTGCAGATCTGCGCAAGTCTGCAAGGCAAAATATCTGCGCAGGTCTGAGGACATGCCGCTGTGAGTCACAGCAAAAATTTTTGTCAAACTTGCGCAAATCTGCATTTCAAAAAAATCTGCGAAAATTTTTAATAATAAATCCTCGGAAAAATTCAAAATAATCAATTTTACTATTTTAGCAATTATGCAATAAATTTAATTTATTGATATTCAAAATATTTTAATATTGTTATTATTAGCAAAAAGTTTTTTAAAAGTAAAAAAATTAAAGAAAAAACGAAAGAAATAAACGAAAGAAATAGACCAAACAAAAAATAAAAAAAATAAAAAAAGAAAATAGCGAAATGGTCCGAAATTAATTTTTGCCGGTGCTAAATTGAGAATCTAATGTGGTAACCTAAAAAGATAAGTTTCTGTTTGGTTAACAATAGCCGAGAATTCGAAAACGACAATTAT
>NZ_JBNQGD010000241.1:0-24927 GCF_050436765.1 Arachidicoccus sp.
TGGGATATTATGATTCTAAATATAATTATAAAACGAAAAAATATATTGCTGGCTGTTAGTTTTTTGATGATGTTTGCCTCTTTAAGGAATAACATCAAGGCCTCTACAACATGTCATTCAAAGGATTCTCTTAATGATGAGAAGAATATTCATAGTTCATTTTTTGATACAAACAAACTAATTACCTGCTACCCAAACCCTGCGGTATCTTACATCAGTTTTAAATTTGACAATAATGTACAAAATTCCTCAAAGCTGCACATTTATAGTTTTACGGGTAGGGAAATGAAGGAGTTTAATATAACCAACAGTTTAATAAAGATAACGCTGGAGAATTTTTTTAGAGGGCTATATGTCTACCAACTTAGAGATGCCGATGGTAAAATTCTGGAGAGCGGCAAATTCCAAGTAAAAAATTAATTCTTTAACTCCTCTAGCTGACATATAACAATAACCTTAAAAACAACATATGCCTTTAATAAAAAGCATTTCTGGAATTCGTGGAACTATTGGGGGGCAACCCGGCGAAACTTTAAGCCCTTTGGATGTAGTGAAGTTCGCTGCGGCTTATGGTACTTGGATAAAACAAAACAACAAACAAAATTGCAAAATTGTAGTTGGTCGCGATGGTAGAATGAGTGGAGACATGGTTCAACGTTTAGTCATTTCTACATTAAATGCAGTTGGTTTAGACGTCATAGACGTCGGCCTTAGCACTACCCCGACTGTAGAAATGGCCGTATTATTTGAATCTGCAGCCGGTGGCATTATCATCACAGCAAGCCATAACCCAAAAGAATGGAATGCGCTGAAATTGCTTAATGAAAAAGGAGAATTTATTAGTGCGGAGGTTGGTAAGAAAATTCTAGATATAGCTGCTGAAGAATCATTTGATTTTGTAGCTGTGGATAAATTAGGTAGCTATGCTATCAATGAAACAGCATTAGCAAAACACATTGACGCAGTCGTAAAATATCCGCTAGTTAAAGTCCAGGCAATAAAAGAAAAAGGGTTTAAAATTGTAGTGGATGCCATCAATAGTACAGGTGCTATCGCAGTGCCGGAATTATTAAAAGCACTGGGTGTGGAAGATGCCAATATCATCGTTTTAAATAAAGAGGTAAACGGAAAATTTGCCCATAATCCGGAACCCTTGCCAGAGCATTTAAATAATTTATGCAATGAAGTAAAACAAAGAAAAGCGGACCTGGGCATAGCAGTAGATCCTGATGTGGATAGGTTATGCTTCGTTTGTGAAGACGGTTCTTTGTTTGGTGAAGAATACACATTGGTTGCCGTAGCAGATTATATTTTGCAACACAAAAAAGGCAATACAGTAAGTAACATGTCTTCGACCCGCGCATTACGTGATATCACTGAAAAAGCAGGTGGAATTTATACGGCAAGCGCCGTAGGTGAAGTAAATGTCGTCGATAGGATGAAAGAAGTAAATGCAGTCATTGGTGGGGAAGGAAACGGGGGCGTTATCGTTCCGGACTTGCATTACGGCCGTGATGCCTTAATTGGTATTGCACTGTTTTTATCCCTGTTATCCGATAAAAAAAGTGCACATCATTTGCGCAGTCATTATCCTAATTATTTTATTTCAAAAAATAAAATAGAACTGGAAAACGGCATTAACATTTCAAAAGTATTCGAACATGTTATTTCTAAATACAAAAACAATCCCATTAACAAAGAAGATGGATTGAAAATTGAATTTGATAAAGATTGGGTACACTTACGTACCAGCAATACCGAACCAATTGTGCGTATCTATGCGGAAAGTACATCTCCTACTACCGCAGAAAACATTGCAAAACGCATAATGCAAGACATAAAAGAAACAATGTAACTTTAAACTTAATTAGCGCCCTATACAAAAAGCATAGTGTTTTAATATAGTAGTAGCACGTATCTTTGCAATTATTAATTTGCGTACAATTTAAATTGTACGCATTTTCATTTCAATGTATGACTAATTTTCAACAGAAATTTTTAAGTAATGAATAATAGGATTTATTTTGACAATGCAGCTACTACTTCTCTGGACAAAGAAGTTTTAGACGCGATGATGCCTTATCTGACTACAAATTTTGGAAATCCATCTTCTATATACAGCTACGGCAGAGAAACGAGATTGGCCGTAGAAAACGCCCGAAAAACAGTCGCAAAAATTTTGAACGCGCACCCTGCAGAAATATTTTTCACCAGTGGAGGAACTGAAAGCAGCAATACTGCAATTACTGCTGCAGTACGTGACTTAGGCTGCAAACATATTATAACCTCAACAATTGAGCATCACGCCACGATACATACAACTGACCATTTACAAAGCACTGGCGAGGCAGAATTAAGTCATGTAAAACTACTCCCGGATGGACACATAGACATAAAAAACCTGGAAGAATTATTAGAACATCGTCGTGGAAAAACATTGGTTACACTCTTACATGCCAATAACGAAATCGGTAACATTCTGGACATTCACGCAGTTGGACAACTTTGTAAAAAATATGATGCTATTTTTCATTGTGACACTGTACAAACTGTAGGTCACTACCCTTTCAATTTAAGAGAAACACCAGTACACTTTATTACCTCCGCAGGTCACAAATTTCATGGACCAAAAGGCATCGGCATTTTATATATTAATGAAGATGTAAAAATAAAGCCATTTATTAATGGGGGCTCACAAGAAAGAAATATGCGTGCCGGCACAGAAAACGTTTATGGCATTGTAGGATTTGCCAAAGCCTTACAAATGGCCACAGACAATTACGAAAAAGAAAGTGCCTATATTCAGGAATTGAAAAGATATATGTATGATAAGCTAGTGGGCGAAATACCCCGTGTAACTTTTCACGGAGATGTATTAGGCGAAAGCCTTTATACAGTCTTAAATGCCGGCTTCCCGAAAAACGAAAAATCAGAAATGCTTTTATTCAATTTAGATATTAATAACATTTGTGTTTCAGGCGGTAGCGCCTGCACAAGTGGTGCCAGTCAAGGATCACACGTTATCAACGCCCTCTATCCAGATGAAGATACGGTTGCAGTACGCTTTTCCTTTTCAAAACAGAACACTAAGGAAGAAGTTGACGTAGTAGTAGCCAAATTGAAAGAAATTATCTAAACAGGAGATGACTTCTGTTATGTCATTTTCGCGATAAACTATGCTTAGCCGTCTGTATTAGCCGAGCCCTCCTGCACGGTTTTAAAAATGATTTGAAACAACTTCAATTATAAGCAATAATACTACTGCACCACAAATTCCAGAATATCCCCCGGTTGGCAATCTAGTGCTTTACAAATAGCATCAAGCGTGCTAAAGCGAATGGCTTTCGCCTTCCCCGTTTTCAAAATAGATAGATTAGATAATGTCAGTTCAACCTTCTGTGAAAGTTCGTTCAGAGACATTTTTCGTTTAGCCATCATCACATCCAAGTTTACAATAATTGGCATAGCTTATACAGTTAATTCGTTTTCTGTTTGTATTTCAACTTCCCTTTCAAAAATAGCGGCAATAACGTAAATAACAGCTGCTATTAATATATATTTGACTGCCCACCCAAAACTGAATTAGATTCTCGATAACATAACCTTGGTGCAGTAAACTTTTGTTTGCATGGCGAGCTATTAGTGCAATATTAATCAATATTTATTGATTAGCAATAAACAGGCCTTCGTCAATGAAAAATTGAAACAATGAAAATTTATTTTCAATATCGCATAATCTGATCGGTCAAATGATAAAAGGCAAGTATCCAACTTGAACAAACAACTGAAAGAACTTTTTTCCTATCTTGCGACAAATTTCTACTTATCGCTATGAATGTACTCTTGAGAAATGTAACAATTATAGATGATTCTTCCCCCTATCATTTAAAGAAGAAAGATATTTTAATTGAGAATGGTATTATTCAAACAATTGGCGAGCATCTATCAAAAGACGATATACAAATTATTCAAGCCGACCAAGCTTTCGTTTCTACCGGTTGGATAGATATTTTTACACATTTTTCCGACCCTGGGTTGGAACATCGTGAAACGCTAGAATCTGGTGCTGAGGCAGCTTTTGCTGGGGGATTTACGAAAGTTTTTACTATCGCAAATACACATCCGGTCGTTGACAACAAAGCCCAAGTAGCTTATATTAAAGAGAAATCAAAATCACTGCCGGTTCAAATTTTTCCAATCGGGGCTATTACAAAAAATGCAGAAGGCAGCAATCTTTCCGAAATGTATGATATGTACAATGCGGGAGCCATCGCATTTTCAGATGGGTTGCATCCGATACAATCGCCGGGATTATTCCTCAAAGCATTGCAATATGTAAAAGCATTCGATGGTGTTTTAATACAGCAACCTTTTGACACGACCGTTGGTACTTATGGTTTAATAAATGAAGGAATTATTTCTACTCAGCTGGGATTGCCAGGACTGCCGGCCATCGCAGAAGAGCTGATAATAATGCGCGATATAGAACTGTTGCGTTATACCGAAAGCAGATTACATATCACAGGAATTTCTTCGGCGAAAAGCGTCGAATTAATTGCAAGGGCAAAAACAGAAGGTCTGCAAATTACTTGCAGCGTTACCCCTTATCATTTATTATTTACCGATGAAGATTTACAATCTTACGATACCAATTTAAAACTCAACCCGCCTTTAAGAACAAAATCAGATCGTGAAGCACTGAGGAAAGGTATTTTAGAGGGAATCATTGATGCCATTGCAACCCATCATTTCCCTCAACATAACGACGATAAAGACAAAGAATTTGAATATGCTAAAAATGGCATGATTGGTTTACAAACGGCTTATCCTGTTGTTCTGGAATCAATCCCTGGTTTAAGCGCTGAGCAAACAGCCGATTTATTTTCTTTTAATGCATCCAAAATATTTCAATTAAATAGATCTAAAATAGCAGAGGGCGCTGAAGCGGACCTAACTGTCTTTAATCCAGCAGGAAACACTATTTTTACTAAAGAAAAAAATAAGAGTAAATCAAACAACTCTCCTCTTTTTGGCAAGCCCTTAAAAGGAGAAATAATAGCGACAATTTCAAAAAATAAAATTTTTATTAACAAATAAAGCTTCACCGTATGGAAAAGAAACAAAATGCACATTTAATGGGTGCACTAATAATTTCGCTGATCATTATTGTCATTGAACTTGTCCTTTATTTTACCAACCAAATGCAAAATAAGGGATTGGGATTGATTTCATATTTGGTATTCATTATAGGTATTTGTATGATTTGTTTACAATATTCGAAAGAAAAAGACGGTAATGTAACTTTTGGCAATTTATTTGCACAAGGCTTTAAAACCTCGGCGTTGGTGGCCTTGATCATGATCATATGGAGCGTTTTAATGTTTAAAGTTCTTTTCCCTGATTTGCCTGATCAATTAATGCAGTCTCAACGTGCAAAAATGTTATCACAAGGACTATCAGAGGAGCAAATGGCAAAGGGTGCAGCCATTGGGAAAAAATTCTTTATGACCTTTGTTATTGGCGGAACGATTTTTATGTATGCAATATTGGGCGCAATTGCTTCATTGATAGGCGCCGCTATCGCAAAGAAAAATCCGAAAGCAGCCAATCCTTTTGGCGAATAAAATATAAACATGTATAACTCAACTATGATTAATATTTCCATCATTGTTCCTTTATTTAATGAGGATGAATCGCTGCGCGAATTAAGCGAATGGATTACACGTGTCATGAAAGAAAACAATTTCACGTACGAAGTAATTATGATTGATGATGGAAGTACCGATAATAGTTGGATGGAAATCCAATCCATAGCAAAAATCAATACCAATTTCAAGGGCATAAAATTTCAGCGTAATTACGGAAAATCTGCTGCCCTAAACGAAGGATTTAAAGCGGCTATGGGGGAAGTCATCATCACCATGGACGCGGATATGCAAGACAGCCCGGACGAAGTGCCTGAATTGTATAAAATGATAATGGATGGCGGCTTCGATTTGGTAAGCGGTTGGAAAAAAAAGCGTTACGACAATAAACTCACCAAAAATCTACCCTCAAAATTATTTAATGCCGCGGCAAGAAGGAGTTCCGGTATAAAATTGCACGATTTCAATTGCGGATTAAAGGCCTATCGTAATAAAGTAGTCAAAAGTATAGAAGTATATGGCGAAATGCATCGCTACATTCCGGTTTTAGCTAAATGGGCGGGATTTAAAAACATTGGAGAAAAAGTGGTAGAACACCGTGCCCGTAAATATGGCGTTACTAAATTTGGTTGGGAGCGTTTTGTGAATGGATTTTTAGACCTCGGAACGATCTCATTTATCAGCCGTTTTGGGAAGAGGCCCATGCATTTTTTTGGCCTTTATGGCAGTTTGTGCTTTTTAGTGGGTTTTATCTGTAGCATTTATTTAATTATTTCAAAGTTTATACACCCACTTGTCGGACTGACTAATAGCCCGTTATTTTATATTTCACTTACAGCTATGATTATCGGTATGCAATTATTTCTTGCAGGTTTTATTGGAGAATTAATCACTAGAAATGCTGCGGATAGAAATGTATATTTAATTGAAAAGAAACTAGGAATCGATTAATTTTACGACAACTAATGAGTTTTAAATAGGGAACCTGTTGTTTAAAACCCATAATTTATACTTCATATAATGTCAAAACTAAGAATCAGTCAACGCGGGGCAGAGATGCCCGAATCCCCTATCCGTAAACTTGTCCCCTATGCTGAAGCTGCAAAAGCTCGAGGCGTTAAAGTATATCATCTCAACATTGGACAACCAGATATTGAAACACCTCCATCCATTCTAAAAGCCGTGGCAAATACCCATTTAAGAGTATTGGAATATAGTCATAGCGCGGGTAATGAGAGCTATAGGAAAAAATTAGTGCAATATTATAAACGCAATAAAATTGATGTAACACCAGAAGAAATACTGATTACGACTGGAGGTTCTGAGGCTATCTTGTTCGGTTTTATGGCCTGCTTGGATGCTGGCGATGAAGTAATTATTCCAGAACCTTTTTATGCCAATTATAATGGGTTCGCCGTAGAAGCCGGAGTCAGAGTAATCCCCATAACATCGTCCATTGATAACGGTTTTGCTTTGCCTCCTGTAAAAGATTTTGAAAAATTGATTACCCCCAAAACCAAAGCAATTATTATTTGCAACCCTAACAATCCTACCGGTTACCTATACAGCCGCGAAGAGATGGAAACGATTAAGGAGATAATTTTAAAACACAACCTTTATCTTTTTTCTGATGAAGCCTATCGCGAATTTTGCTATGAAGGATCTCATTTTAGCGCCATGCAACTGGAAGGCGTCCAGGAGAATGTAATATTAATGGATACCATAAGCAAGCGTTATAGTGCTTGTGGTGCCCGTATCGGAGCATTGGTAACGCGCAATCAACTTGTGTTACAAACAGTTTTAAAATTGGCACAGGCACGCCTAAGCCCACCTGGCCTAGCCCAGATACTAGGGGAGGCTGCTACAGATTTACCTGCAAACTATTTTGACGCAACAAGAGCCGAATATAAAAGAAGGAGAGACATTTTAGTAAAAAGGTTAAATGCAATGGAGGGAGTCTTCTGCCCAAATCCTGGCGGCGCTTTTTATGCCATGGCAAAATTACCTGTTGACGATGCAGAAAAATTTTGTCAATGGTTGCTGGAAGATTTTTCATACAAGGGTCAAACACTTATGATGGCGCCCGCACCGGGATTTTATGCTACAAAAGGATTAGGCTCAAATGAAGTACGTCTTGCATATGTATTGAATACAGAAGATATTGAAAACGCGATGGATTGCCTTGCAATAGCACTAAAACAATATGCTAACCGATAATTAAATATAACTCAATCGTACAATAGCCCGAAAGAATTTAATTCTGTCGGGCTATTTTAATCTACAATAAGATTAAACAGGAATGCTTATTTAGATCCAGGGAGGATTCAATACTTATTCTTTAAAACAAGTTTTACATATTGTTAGTGTTTTAATAACAGTTACAACATTAACTTTGTGGTCATAATAAAACAAAGCAAAAAACTAGTTTTACCTTTTTTTCATATGGCAAGCAATCGAAGACGGTCTGTGGTTTCTACCATGGACCTTTTTTATTCGATAATCGGGTGAATATGCTCCTTTAAATAGATAACTACAAAGCTGCCCCTTCAAACCTTTTTTCAATATATTTTGAGTGCATTATGCGTAATACACCCAAATAATCCATTTTAAATTCAATAAGATCACCTGTTTTGACATGTCGAGGGTTCTCTCCTAAATCAATCACCATCATATCCGAACTCACTCCCGCAATGCGCATATCAGGGTCACAAGGAATCAAATGATCTGATTCAATATCTAAAAGGCCTAAATCGATAATGGCACGATGTGCGTTTTCATTTGCATTTGTAGGGTCAAACGCAAGTTTTTCACCACTTAGGTTATGACCTATTTCGCCCATTGGCACCATGGGCTTTTCACTCATTTCGATGACTTCCGCATAGAGTTTAAAAACGTCATTATGCATATTCTCATATGCAGTATTGTTATAAACATCGGTACCCAAATACAATGTTTCACCTACCCTGAAATGATTAATACCATTTGGCAACAATCCTTTGTCCAGCAGCGAAATCGTAACGGAAGCTCCACCCGAAACAAAGGGTATCTTTTTATTATATTTAACTTCAATCAACTGTTTATAAATACACAATTGTATCAACTTATCATGGTTGGGTAGTACGCCATACATACATGTAAGATTAGCGCCAATTCCTATTACTTCAATATTGGGCAACTTAAAAACATCGGAATAAAATTCTACCAAATTTTCGCGCATCACACCTTCGCGCAATTCCCCCAGTTCAATCATGATAACTACTTTGTGTATCTTATTAGCCTCTACCGCCGCTTTTGAAAGCAAGTTCATAGTGGATAATTCAGTATTAAAACTAATGTCGGCATATTTCACGACACTTGTTACTGAACGTTTTGGGGGCGGCTTTATATAAATCGTTTCTACGGAAGAATTGATAGATTTAATCGTTTTCAAATTGGAAACTCTCGAATCACAAACTTGTTGAACACCCAGATGAATAAGGCTCTCAAGATATTTTCTGTTCCCGCACAATAATTTACTTACTACCGCCCAATGAATATGATGACGTCCAAAAAAATTATCCAGATGTATATAATTATCTTTTAGCTTTTGTGTATTCAGTGTAATAAACGCCATACCCATTTTATTTGTTGATAAACCGCATTTCCAAGTACTTATTAACGAAGCCAAATTTTTCGTACAACTTTTTGGCCGGATTTTGTGGTTCCACATGCAAGGCAATATCGCCATGTATGTTATCCATTATTTTTTGCATCAATTGTTTACCGACGCCTTGGCCGCGATAATTTTGGTGTGTAGCAATATATACCAAAATATTTTCCGGAATATATTCTTTCATTCCCGTTTTATTGACTACCGCTGCGGCTACCAATTTGTCATTATCCATCGTTAAAAACAAATAGCCCCCCGGCGACGCCTCGCTCATTGCGTAATCAATCGCCTTTTTTATAGCGGAAATGGTATCGCCATATTCTGCTAAATGTATAAATAGGAAATCCGCCAATTGTTCCAAATCTTTATCGGGCACAAATGACTGCGACGTGAAAACTTTTATAAATAACATAATATAATATTTCCTCTCTTAAAGAGAAATTACCGCACACTTACAAATAATTATTGCTGTCTTGTATAATTAGACGAATTGCTTTCAGGTATAAGCGTGTTTTAAAAAATTGGCCATTTAATTTATTGAAATTGGCCTTGGTATTTCCAGTTAAATGTAATGCAATAGTCAAGCGCCTGAAAAGCTTCGGTGGCTAAGATACGAAAATTAATTTTAAGGCCATTTTTGCTAGCAGACCTACAGTCCCATCTACAGAAGTAAAAGGCCCGAACAAGTATATTTGTTCGGGCCTTTGTGAATCTTACTTAACAAAATTTTATAAAGAAAATACAGCTTTTATTTTATCGCAGAAGTTAGATTTAATCATTATCTCTGCTTGAATAATCATGTTTTTAAATGCTTTATCATTGCTAATCCCATGACCGATGACTACTGGCTTAGTAATACCCAAAACCGGCGTACCTCCGTAGTTTTCATAATGAAAGCGATGAAAAAACTCATCATTTTCCATTTGCCGGTGAGCAGCTATATCATAGATGGATTCTGCCATCTTCAAAACCACGTTTCCCGTGAACCCATCACAAACTATTACATCCGCATTATCCTTAAACAGGTCCCGCCCTTCTATATTCCCACAAAAATTAATTTGCGTATTTTCTTTGAGTAAAGGATAGGTTGCTTGACAGAGGATATTTCCCTTACCTTCCTCTTCACCAACATTTAGAAGTCCCACTCTAGCATTGGGGATATTTAATACATGTTTAGCATACTCACTACCCATCAATGCAAACTGATTCAACTGTTCGGGCTTGCAATCCGCGTTCAACCCCACATCCAACAAAAGCCCGGTTCCACCATTTAACTTTGGAACAAGGGTCGGAATTGTAGGACGAAGGACTCCCTCAACAGCTTTTATAGAATACATAGCACTTACCAACATCGCACCTGTATTTCCTGCGCTGATAAACGCATCAATCTGCCCAGAAGCTAAAAGTTTAAATCCTATCGCAATAGAAGATTTTGGCTTTTCCTTTAAGGCTTTGGTAGGGTGTTCGTTATAGCCAATGACTTCTTCAGCGTGAACGATACTTACCCTTTCATCGGTAACTAAATCACAACTTTCCAGCAAAGGCTTTAACTCAGCTTCATTACCAATACACAACACCGAACTCTGGTTGGAATTATTATTGAGGTAAAGAGCTAGACCTTTTACCGCTTCACAGGGGGCATAATCACCACCCATCATATCTATTCCAATGTTGACGTTGGGCATTGTGTGTTTTTAATTGAAAAATAAATTGTTCAATATAGGAACTAAATTGTTTTGAAAAAACTACGCTTTTAAAGGCGCTTTTTCTGCAACAAGTTTCCCTTTGTAGTACAATTTACCTTCGCTTACATGTGCACGATGGCGTAAATGTGTTTCACCAGTAGTACCATCTTTACTCAATGTTACTTCTTGTGCTACATAATGCGTTCTTCTTTTGGCACTACGTTGTTGTGAATGTCTGCGTTTAGGATTTGGCATGACTATTTCAATTTTTAGTTGTTATTGATAATTTTTAATTGACAAATTTTAATTCAAATCGGCTTCTTCTTCCAAGTCTTTTAATTTGTCTAAATCTTTCCAAACATTATGTGTAGATGCCTGTGCATCTGCTTTCATCTGATCCAGTTTCTTCAATACTTCAGGATTACATTTCGATCCACCCTGTTCATCTTCCCCACAATTTCTTTGTGCCGGAATACTTAAATTTACAAATTCATAAATCCAATCGGCAATATGCAAATGGCTTTCATTATATTTTATATAATAAATATCGGGATCTTCCTCTTGATTATTCATCTCATCGGGGTTTTCCACCATTTTTACAACCATATTAAATTCATCCCAAAGATCCTTTACAATGGTATTGGCACAACGATCGCAAAGCACATTTACTGTCCCTGCAATGTCAAATTTCAACAATAAGAGCGATGCATTTTTTTCTAAAGTTAGTTTTATGCTAACATCGCAATTATCAAAATCTTGTTGCCCATAATCTGCAAAGAACTTATCGCTTACCTTATAATCAAAAGTATGAACACCTGGTTTTAAGCCCACAAATGCTATTTCGTATGCTCGGTGGTTATTCATATCCTCAAATTTAGGCGCACAAAGGTAAAAATTTATATCTGAACCAGCAAATATTGTTTTAATTTCAATACTGGCGATTATTTACTCTCCAATTGTATTACCGGGACAATCATCTCTTCCAAACTTACACCCCCATGCTGAAAAGTGCTTTTATAAAAATTTACATAATAGTTATAATTATTCGGATAACACAAAAAACCATCCTCTTTGGCAAATACAAAGGATGAATTTACATTGGGCGATGGCAAACCGGCTTCTTGAGGGTTTCGAAAAGATAGAACATCTTTAGCATTAAAATTCAAGTTACGGCCATGCTTATAGCGCAAATTAGCGGTCGTTTGTTTGTCTCCAATAATTTTGTAAGGTGTACATACCTGCACACTTCCATGATCGGTAGTGATAACCAATTTTATTTTTTTACCAGCGATTTTTTTCAGTGCCTGCTTTAAAGAACTGTGCTCAAACCAGCTTTTGGTGATACTCCTGTAACCAATTTCATCTCCCGCCAATTCTTTTAAAACTTCTAATTCGGTACGTGAGTGACTAAGCATATCCACAAAATTGTAAACAATAACATTCAAGTCATTATTCAACATGTCATGTATATGGCTTACCAAATGTTGCGCCTCATGGTTATTAACCACCTTCGTATAGCTGAATTTAATGTCTTTCTTTTGAAGTCGACCTATAAACGATGCTAGAAAATCTTCTTCATGTAAGTTTTTCCCGCCCTCCTCTTCGTCATTCTTCCATTGATTAGGGAATTTCTTTTCAATTTCTACAGGCATCAACCCTGAGAAAATAGCGTTACGGCAATATTGCGTCGCGGTGGGCAAAATACTATAATAACTGTCTTCTTTTACTATTTTAAAAAGATCGGCAAATAGGGGCTGTATGGTTTTCCACTGGTCGAAGCGCAGATTATCAATGAGAATAAAGAAAACAGGTACATCGTCTTCTAATAAAGGAAGAACCTTCTCTTTTAACAAATTGTTACTCATTATCGGCTTGTCAATCGTGTCATCGCGCATCCAGTCCAAATAATTTTTCGAGATAAATTTAAAGAATTCCGCATTGGCATCCTGCTTCTGTGTTTGCAATATCTCCTGCATTTCCGGACTATTGCTTTTTTCCATTTCCAATTCCCAATACACCAATTTCTTATAAATATCCATCCATTCGTTATGGTCGGGTTTATCATTCAGTGCTGTAAATAAATGGCGAAATTCTTGCTGATAATCGGTTACTGTTTTCTCAGCGATTAAACGCTTATTATCTAAAATTTTCTTTAAACAAAGTAACACCTGATTCGGATGGACAGGCTTTATTAAATAATCTGAAATTTTACTACCAATGGCTTCCTCCATTAAATTCTCCGTCTCATTTTTTGTAATCAAAACCACGGGAGTCAATGGATAAATTGCTTTTATTTTAGACAAAGTTTCCAAGCCACTAATACCCGGCATCGATTCGTCTAATAAGACCACGTCCGGTTGATTTTCTTTGATAGCTTCAATAGCATCAAAGCCATTTGTAAAGGTTGTCACCTCATATCCTTTTTGCACCAGAAATATCTGCAGCGATTTTAGGCCATCTATTTCATCGTCCACCCATACAATCTTTGCATTAGCCATTTTCGTCTTATTTCAATATAATTAAAGATACTGTTTCCTTAATAGTTTTATTACAACCAGTTTTATTTTGGATAAAATTTACAATTTACTTTCGGCCAGTATTGCATACAACACTCTGCTGATAAGACTTTCCGTCACCTTATTCTCAAAAACTACGCCATTATTTCCGATTAATGCAATCTGTATATTTATTGCTGGGAGATCAGTAAAAATGCAAATAGCGTAAAAACCTTAATGTCACATTAGCATTTTAATTTTTAACTTTGAAGGAGAAAAATCTATTATTTTTATGAATCTAAATAATTATACCATTAAGGCGCAGGAGTCGATACAGGCCGCACAGCAATTGTCTTTCGACAACAACGATCTTAATATTGAGACCAATCATTTACTCAAAGCGCTAATCAATGAAAAAGATAGTTCTATTGAGTTTTTGTTGAAGAAAAATGATAGCAACATTGCCTATATCCAATCTAAATTAGATGAAAGTTTAGAGCGCTTGCCCAAAGCGTCGAGTGGTGAACCAGCGCAGCAAGTTGGTCGCGAATTGAATAATACATTACTACGTGCAAATAAAGATATTAAGCAATTCGGTGACGAGTTTATCAATCCGGAACACTTATTATTGGCTATTTTAGAAGGTTCTGATGATACGGCAAAAATTTTAAAAGACGCCGGCCTTACTGAAAAAGGGTTGATTGCTGCCATAAAAGATTTACGTAAAAGCGGAAATGTAAATTCGCAGACCGCATCTCAACAATTTAATGCCATACAGAAATACGCCAAAAACCTGAACGAATTGGCGCAAGCTGGCAAACTAGATCCAGTTATCGGACGTGATGAAGAAATTCGTAGGACTTTACATATTCTTTCTCGAAGAAGTAAAAACAATCCTATTCTTGTCGGTGAACCGGGTGTAGGGAAAACGGCAATAGCTGAAGGCTTAGCACATAGAATAGTGAATGGGGACGTACCGGAAAATTTAAAGTCAAAAATCATTTTCGCTTTGGATATGGGCTTATTAATTGCAGGTGCAAAATATAAAGGCGAATTTGAAGAAAGATTAAAAGGGGTAATAAAAGAGGTGGCTGAAAGTAATGGAGAAATCATCCTATTTATCGACGAAATACACACGCTAGTTGGCGCTGGAGGTGGTGATGGGGCTATGGATGCGGCCAATATTTTAAAACCTGCACTGGCGCGAGGTGAGTTGCGTGCCATTGGTGCAACTACCCTAGCCGAATACCAAAAATTCTTTGAAAAAGATAAGGCATTAGAGCGTCGGTTTCAAAAGGTTTTAGTCGATGAACCTACTATTGAAGACGCCGTTTCAATACTTCGTGGATTAAAAGAACGTTATGAAGCGCATCATCACGTGTTAATAAAAGATGAAGCAATAATCGCCGCGGTCGAACTTTCCAATCGCTATATTACTGATCGCTTTTTACCGGATAAAGCCATTGACTTAATCGACGAAAGTGCAGCCAAACTCCGCTTAGAGATGAATTCGATGCCGGAAGAGTTAGATGAGCTGGAAAGAAGAATTCGTCAATTAGAAATTGAACGTGAAGCTATCAAGCGCGAAAACGACAAATCTAAACTAAAAGATTTAAATACTACTATCGGCAATCTGATGGTGGAACGCGACACCTATAAAGCTAAGTGGCAACAGGAAAAAGAAATTGTAGAAAAAGTGCAAAATGCCAAAGCAGAGATTGAACAATTAAAATTACGAGCCGAAAAAGCGGAACGCGAGGGTGACTATGGACAAGTCGCGGAGATACGTTACGGCAAGACAAAGGAACAGCAGGAAATTATTGATAAATACACCCAAGAGTTGTCCGCTATTTCGGAGAAAAGGCTTTTGAAAGAAGAAGTAGATGCCGAAGATATCGCAGAAAATGTGGCTCGTGCTACTGGTATTCCTGTTAGCAGAATGTTGCAGAGTGAGAAGGAAAAGTTGTTGCATTTGGAAGAACATTTACACGAAAGAGTTATAGGCCAGGAAGACGCCATTGTCGCCGTTTCAGATGCTATACGCCGTAGCCGAGCTGGCCTGAGCGATCCAAGAAAACCAATCGGGTCCTTCATTTTTCTTGGGACAACCGGTGTCGGCAAAACAGAGCTGGCAAAAGCATTAGCCGAATTTCTTTTCGATGATGAGACAATGATGACACGTATTGACATGAGTGAGTACCAGGAAAAACATAGTGTTTCGCGGTTGGTAGGGGCACCTCCCGGTTATATTGGCTATGATGAAGGCGGCCAGCTAACGGAAGCAGTTCGCCGCAAACCATATAGTGTTGTGCTTTTCGATGAAATCGAAAAAGCGCACCCCGATGTGTTTAATGTATTGTTGCAGGTCTTAGATGATGGTCGTTTAACTGATAATAAAGGTCGTACGGTAAACTTCAAAAATACCATTATCATCATGACCAGTAATATCGGTAGCCCACTAATTCAAGAAGCATTTGAGGCACATGCCAAGGATATTGAAAAAGCCGAAGAAGTGGCCAAAAATGATGTAATGGAATTATTGAAAGAAACCATTCGTCCCGAGTTTTTAAATAGAATTGACGAAATCATTATGTTCCATCCGTTATTGAAAAAACAAATCCGCAATATCATCCATATTCAATTGAAACAATTAAAAAAACAGATCGCTGAAAATGGCATCCAGATTGAGTTTAGTGATTATGTGATAGATTATTTGGCAGAAAATGGCTATGATATTCAATTTGGTGCCAGACCCTTAAAAAGGTTTATTCAAAAATCAATCGTGAATACTTTAAGTAAAAAAATTCTTGCCGGAGAAATAAACAGAGAGCATCCTGTTTTAGTAGATGTATTTGATGGTATAGTGGTGTTTAGAAACGAACATCCGGAAGAAATAAAGAAATAATATTTGGACGTCTAATAAGAATTAAAGCCGAAAACGAAATGTTCTCGGCTTTTAATTTTTGCATATTATTAATCCTTATAATTTATCGATTTTTAATAATTAAATAAAACTTATTCAACAATGAAGTGGCAAGGCCTTTCACAGACGTCGGCGAAGTCTTTCCTCATAAAATATGGGAACCACCAAGAATTGTTGTCTCATCAATAAGACAACAGCTGTCATCCAATAAAGTAAGAAAATTAGGCCAATCTATTGGAGATAATGGCGTCAATTTTTTGAAAAAGATGATGTGGCTTATACACACGCCAATCTTCTATTTCCATCAATTCTATAAAATATTGCAGCTTGTATTTCCTAAATTCCTGTTGTGCGGGAAGCGACAAATTCAACATTACTAACCAACCATTCCTGTCAGCGATTTCTTCGTACCATTCTTCGTAATAATCTTTCCCATCGTAATGAAAGTTCAAAACATTTTCTCCTATAAGAATAAAATGGGTAATGCCTTCATTGGTCAAAACATCCGCTAAATCATACTTTAAGGTCATTATATCATTTTCAATAGCATCATTCCATTCCCCAATCAATTCTATGATGGCAAACTTCATTTCATAATCGGCACATAAAATTTTGCAGTACAAAGTTTTACTACCAAACTCATCCCACTGGGGATGTATATAATAATTATAAATGGCTTGTGAATACTCAAATTCACTGTATTGCCGACCGTAAAAAGGCGAACGCTCATCTTCTTCTGAAGTATATAAATGTCTCCAATTAAAAAAGGTTCTATGTTGTGCACAAAATAGTTTTTGTTAAAAAGCTCTACTAAAGATACAGGCAAATAAAAAGAAATAAAAGCATTGGAAAGGCTTTTCTAAGTTTTTTAACGAAAAAAAATCGATTTATCTTCACCCAATTTTTTGCCGAAAATTTCCTCTTTTCTGTAAAATAAATCGGCTTTCGTCATCAAATACCTCAATAGCTTCGAAATCAGCATAACCTTGTCATATGAATAGGGAGAACAGACGTCGTCGAAAAAGGGATTCTTAGGTATTGTAACGTTAATTTTCGCATTCTTCCGTGTTCAATGATCATGTTGAGCTGCAAAGAAGTTCGGATAAATCATAGAAAAACAAATAATCGCCTTTTTACGAACAGCTACCTGTGCATTTCCCTGTAACCAAAATACTTACATCAAATTAAATCATTTTTAAATGAAATAAAACTTCCTCAAGCCGCAGATAACTTTTATTTTTGCATCCTATGAGTTTATATACCAAGCGCGGCGTTTCGGCCCAAAAAGAAGAAGTGCATCAAGCGATTCAAAACCTCGATCAAGGTTTATACCCTTATGCTTTCTGTAAAATGTATCCCGACTATATCGGTGGTGACAAAGACTATATCAATATTATGCACGCTGATGGTGCAGGCACCAAAAGCATTTTGGCATATTTGTACTGGAAAGAAACCGGGGATAGTTCCGTATGGAAAGGTATTGCGCAAGATGCGATTGCAATGAATTTAGATGATCTGCTCTGCGTAGGTATATGCGATAATATTCTTTTTTCTTCTACCATCGACCGCAATAAATCCCGTATTCCGGGCGAAGTACTACAAATAGTCATTAATGCTACGCAGGACTTTTTTGATGAAATGAAAAGCTACGGCGTACATATTCATTACCTCGGTGGCGAAACGGCTGATGTGGGTGACGTGGTGCGCACAATTGCTGTAAATGGCACGATGAGCGCGAGACAAGAAAAAAGTAGAATTATTTCTAACGAAAAAATATCGGAAAATAATGTTATTGTGGGCTTTGGCAGCTCCGGGAAAGCCCATTATGAAACCGACTACAATAGTGGCTTGGGCAGCAACGGGCTTACCAGCGCACGTCACGATGTACTAGATAAATATTATGCAGGAAAATATCCGGAAACTTTTGAAGGGATTTTACCGGAAGAAGTAGTTTATATCGGTCAGCAAAAAATGACGGATGAAATTGCGATTGAAGGTTTTGGCAATATTACAGCAGGAAAATTACTACTTTCACCTACTCGCACATATGCGCCTTTGATGAAAATATTACTGGAAGAACAATTTGACGCGCTCAATGGCGTCATTCATTGCAGCGGTGGCGGACAGACAAAATGCATGAAATATTTACCCAAAAATTTAAAAATTGTCAAAGACAATTTATTTGACATCCCACCCATTTTTGAATTAATACAAAAAAATTCGGGTGCAGACGAAAAGGAAATGTACCAAGTGTTTAATATGGGCCATCGCCTGGAAATATTTACAAATGAAAAGGCAGCGCAAAAAATGATTGAGACAGCAAATTCTTTGGGCATTGAAGCAAAAATTGTTGGTTATACAGAAGCATCGGATAAGAAAGAATTACATTTGAAAACCCTTGCGGGTTGGATTACTTATTAAAGAATTAAGAGATTACTTCAATCCTGCTACGCCCTTGTAAAGACCGACTCATTTGGTCGTTATCATTTGCAAATGCAGTGAAGCAATTTCAGAAAATTAGAAATGATTTATCTTGATTATAATGCTACAACACCCGTGGATGAAAGGGTATTAAACGAAATGCTCCCTTACTTTTCGCAACAGTTTGGCAATGCTGCAAGTGCACATCCTTTTGGTTTTGATGCCAAGAAAGCAGTAGATATTGCAAGAGAGAAAATAGCCCAAAAATTGCATTGTGAAGCACAAGAAATCATTTTCACTTCAGGCGCCACTGAAAGCATTAACCTTGCTATAAAAGGCGTGTTTGAGATGTATGTCGAAAAGGGCAATCACATTATTACCGTTGCAACAGAACATAAAGCAGTTTTAGACACCTGTAGGAAAATTGAAAAACAAGGAGCCCAGATTACTTATCTCCCTGTAGATAAATATGGATTAGTTAATATAGAAGCATTAAGAAAAGCTATTCGTCCGACAACAATTTTAATCGCTGTAATGTATGCCAACAATGAGACTGGTGTCATTCAGCCGATAAAAAAAATTGGAGAAATTGCAAAAGAGAATAATATAATTTTCTTCTCTGACGCCACTCAAGCAATAGGCAAAATAGAAATGAATGTAAAGGAGGATTACATAGACTTACTCTGCTTTTCCGGGCACAAAATATACGCACCAAAAGGTATTGGCGGATTATATATATCCAGGAAGAATCCGAGAGTTGCCTTAGCTGAACAAATAAACGGCGGTGGTCACCAGCGCGGCTGGCGCAGCGGGACATTGAATGTACCCTCAATAGTCGCTTTAGGAAAAGCAATAGATTTATTTTCTAAAGATGAAGATATCCGGATCAAAAATTTACGCGATAAGTTAGAAACCGAGTTATTGCAAATTGAAGGGACTTCGCTCAATGGTGACAAAATAAAAAGATTAGTTAACGTAAGCAATATCTCATTTGCTAATATCAACGGCAAAATGTTGATAGCAGATTTAACTAAAAAAATAGCAATTTCTACTGGCTCTGCTTGCAGCGCCGCATCGGTGGAACCCAGCCATGTTTTGGAAGCGATGGCGGTAGATGAACAGCTCTCAAAAAACTCGATACGTTTTAGTTTAGGAAGATGGACAACAGAACAGGAAATAAATTTTACGATCGATTTCGTAAAAGAAACGATAACTAATTTAAAAATCACTACCCATTTTAAATGAATCACACTACACTCGTATATATCACTTTCGGGATTGTATTGATAATCGCCTTGATACTTGATCTCGGCTTGATGAGTAAAAAAGGAAAAGAAATTACTATCAAGGCCGCCATGATTCAAACTATTTTTTGGATTGGGCTCTCCTTGGCTTTTTGGGCATTTGTCTGGATAGAAAACGGTTCGGAACATGCCACTAAATACATCAGCGCATACCTAATGGAATGGAGTCTGAGCATCGATAATATCTTCGTATTTATTCTTATTTTTAGCGCTTTCAAAATTAAGAAAAGCGATATGGGGCGCGCGTTGCTGATCGGCATCCTATTGGCCATTGTATTTCGTGTAATATTCATTGCCGTGGGTATTGGATTAATTGACCGCTTCCACTGGATAATGTATATTTTCGGCTTCTTTTTATTATACACGGGCATTAAACTCTTCTTTCAAAAAGAATCGCACGACGCGAATCCACAAGACTCAAAGTTCTTTAAATGGATACAGAAAATATTGCCTTTCAGCCACGTAGAGCCAAAAGGAAAATATTGGATTAGAGAAAATGGGAAATTGACGTTTACTATTCTTTCATTGGTCGTAATTGTACTGGCTGTAACAGATATTGCTTTTGCTTTAGATAGCATTCCCACTGTTGTGTCCCTGGTAAAAGATAGTGCTGAAGCGACTTTTAGCAGAACCGATATAATGATTATTTATTCAAGCAATATTTTTGCGGTGCTTGGTTTACGTAGTTTGTTTTTCTTACTCAAAGGCGCTGCTAATAAATTCACCTATTTACAGCAAGGCATTGCTGTAATATTAGTTTTTATCGGTGTAAAGATGCTGATTGAATTCTTTAAAATTCATATCCCTATATTCATTTCTCTTGGGGTAATTGTGTTTTGTGTGGGTGTGAGCATTCTAATTTCCTACTTAAAGTCTCATCAAAAAAAAGCAATGCCTAGCAAATAAGGATTTGCCAGGCAATTAAAATCGTTTGTTCTAATTTAAACTGAGGTGCTTTTCTTATTATGTGCAGCCGCAAGCAGCAGTGCACCACCCATTAATCCTATGTCTTTTATCAACATTGCAGAACCACTTGCAAAATCTTTAATTGCAGCAGGTACGTGAATGCTCAAAATAACTACCAGCAGGAAAAAGGATAAGAGATAAGCAGCCAACTTAGCTTGCACATTGATGATAAAAGCTATTGCAGCAAGAATCTGTGCAATACCAGTGAGGTAAATCCAAAAGGTACCGGGAGAAATAGGTACCATTCCAGCCATTTTGCTGCCCATTATTAAATGATTAATGCCAAAAAACAAGAACGGTATGGCAAAAATAATTTGGGCAATACGGAGTTCAATATTTTTTTTCATAAATAAAAATTTATGTTAAGGTACGCCTTTTTTTATCAAGGAAAATTCATTTTAGACAAAATTTGCCGCCCGGATATAAAAATCACCTATGCTTCCTCTCCATCGGGATAGATTCTTCTCAAATTTAAGTTACGTGAAGGAGAAACAATAAGTGGGAATTTCTCTACGTGCACATAACTGGAGTCAAGTCCAAAGCCACGTTCTTCACTGAGGCTGATGTGTTTTATCCAAAAATAATAGCGCATTATCAGTTTTTCGATAAATGGCAATTCATTATCCGTTGAAAGGAACTTTTCTAAAACAATAAACCGGAAATCACCCGCTACATTATTGCGTTCAAGGCTCTCATAGCGGCTGGTAATATTTACTTCTTTGTTTGCATACAGCTCTTCTACCACGCGTTTCATCATCAACTGTATCTTCTGCTCCACACGGAAACCAAGTCTAAATTCTACCCGAATAATATCATTAGGAATAATGTGCTCTACGGAGAATTCGGTTGTATAGGGGTCGTCTAAGATATCAACGTGTACAAACCAGTAAATATCTGCACGTTTAGGCTTCCTATTTAAAATAGAATATATAATCTTATGTTCAATTTCTTTTGGATTGTTAGCACTGGTCATATACACCAAATGCGTAGAATACATGGGAATCGATTTATCATTGCTCAATTCCTGGATCATGGGAATATAATGTTCAAGCCTTACAAACTCTACATAACGGTTTTTAATTTTACGCGCACGAAACCAAACGTACATTACGCCAAATAAAATACCGCCAACAATAATTGCTACATATCCCCCGTGTGGAAACTTATTAAGATTAGCTCCAAGAAATGATAATTCTATCGTGAGATATACCGTGAGGTATAATACAACCCATCTCTTTTTTGTTCTTTTTCCTATTAAATAATTGGCGAACAAAATGGATGTACTTATCATACATAAAGTAATAGCTAAACCGTAAGCTGCTTCCATTTTCGTGGATTCCTGAAAATGTAACACAATAGCCAAACATCCTATCCACAATAAAGTATTGATGCCGGGAATATATACCTGACCTTTCTCTTCGCTTGGATATTTAATCTTCATTTTGGGCCAAAGATTCAAACGTAATGCTTCGGAAATAAGTGTGAAAGAACCTGAAATCAACGCCTGCGATGCAATAACAGCAGCGAAAGTAGCAATAATAATACCTATAAATCTAAAACTGTCAGGCATGATGGCAAAAAAAGGATTTCTACTCAAATCCAATGTACCCAAATGATTTTGTTCCATTAACCAGGAACCTTGTCCCATGTAGCTTAAAATCAAGCATATCTTCACAAAAACCCAAGTGATATGTATGTTTTTTCGTCCGCAATGTCCCAAATCAGAATACAATGCTTCTGCTCCCGTTGTACATAGAAACACGGCTCCCAATAACCAAAACCCGCCCGGGTAATCCGTCAATAGCCTTATAGCATAATAAGGGTTGAATGCTCTAAAAACACCTAGATTATCCAATAAGTGTCTTGACCCTAAAATAGCCATCATTAAAAACCAAAGCAACATTACGGGACCAAATAACTTACCAATAGAATTGGTACCGAACTGTTGCATGAAAAATAATATAGAAATAATAGACATTACGATGAGCACAATTACATCGAGTCCAATATCTTTAAATGCAGGGATAAGTTTCAGTCCTTCGATAGCAGAAGTTACTGTGATTGGAGGTGTAATGATACCATCGGCTAACAACGCTGCACCACCTATCATTGCGGGAATAACCAACCATTTGCGTTGTCGTCGTACTAAGGCGTATAAACTAAAAATGCCACCTTCACCATTATTATCGGCACGTAATGTAAGTACAACGTATTTGATGGTTGTCTGTAAGGTAAGCGTCCATATTATACAGGATATCCCGCCAAGAATCAATTCATCGAATCTTCCAGCAGGAATTGTATTGTGATTCATAATTGCATCTAATACATATAAAGGAGAGGTACCTATATCTCCATATATTATGCCTAATGCTATTACCAGTCCCGCAAAGGAAGCTTTGTTTATTCCGCTTTTATTCACGTTTAAAGTACTTAATTAACAATATGTTTCCGATCAACGAAAACATAAGTTTCGTCATTGTTCTCTATAATCAAAAACAGGGAGCAAAATTAGTGTTTTAAATACATACAGCTGTTAGACATCCAGTAAATTTTTTTTATTTACAAACAAATGGAAGCTGTTGTATTACAAACTTTATCTTTGTAGCTAAGCAAGTTTAAAATTGTAAAGTGGTAAGCCTTTTTAAAGAAAGAACATCAGCGGGGGTATTTCGGTTAATTATCTTAAGTATTGTAGTGCACGTGCATTTCTTTGTTGCAGCCCCAACTGTAGCCATTGACGCACAACATCCAATAATGTACGCTTTATTACAGCCTTTATCAAAACTACCGGCAATTATAATTGCCCTACTTTTCCATATTATCATCATTATCCAAGCATTGCGTTTAAATTATATATTGGGAAACAACAGACTCTTCCCGAATACTAATTTCACAACAGCGATGTGTTATATACTTTTTACGGGTCTATTACCTGCCTGGTCCAATATTAGTGTCGCTTTAATAATAAATATATTTATTATCTGGCTTATTGATTTACTCACCAAACTATACAATACCCATCACTCCGGAAAAGCAATTTTTGATATCGGCCTCTTAACAGGTCTGAGTATATTATTGGTACCGGCCTGCGCTCCATTGGCCATCATTGTTTTGTTGGCTATTTTGATTCTGCGGGCATTCAAAGTCAATGAGTTATTTACATATATTATTGGTTGTCTTCTACCTTATTATTTTTTAAGTGCGGGTTTATATTATTTAGATAAAATAAATTTATTGCCTAGTTATTTGCCCAAACTCACCTTTCATTTACCAGGTTTCGATAGTGAAGCTTCCTTATTCACAATGGCAATATCGATATTAACCCTTTCTTTCATTGGATTTATTTATTTACAGAGCAATATTGGCAAACTTGTCATAATGGCTCGCAAATCCTGGATTATCATTACTATCCTGTTTATTTTTCTCGCGCCCATTCCATTTTTTATTAAGGGCTATAATTGGCCAATCACCTTATTTGTAATACCGGCAGCTGCTGCCTTAGCGGCCAATTTATTTTATTATAATAAAAATAAAATCTTTTTATCTATTTTATTCTGGCTGCTTATTTTTATTAATTGGTTCAATAGCTTTGACGCAATTCATTATTTAACAAGAGCATCATCCAAGTAATTAAATATAGATTCGACGAATGGTCAAATTATTCTTCAAATATTTTACCTTTGTGCTCGAATTAAAAAATTAAATCCATGAAATTTGGCGTTGTAGTTTTCCCAGGCTCTAATTGTGACCGTGACATGCAGGACGCTTTGCAAAACGACTTAAACAAAGAGGTGCAAATGCTGTGGCATAAAGACAAGGATTTAAGTACTTTCTCTACA
>NZ_JBNQGD010000242.1:0-17075 GCF_050436765.1 Arachidicoccus sp.
GTACAGGTCTGCCTGGAGATGAAGATCCTCAGATTGTTATTCGTGGTACTAATTCATGGAATAATACTTCGCCCCTTATTCTTGTTGACGGAGTAGAAAGACCAATGAATAGTGTAGATATTAGTTCGGTTGCCACCGTAACGGTGCTCAAAGATGCCTCTGCGACGGCCGTGTTTGGTTCTCGTGGTGCAAATGGTGTTATTCTTATAACCACAAAAAGAGGGCAGTTGGGTAAAGCTTCTGTACAAGCTACTGTGAATAATACATTAAAAGTGCCCTCAAAACTCCCCGGCACCTATGATTCTTACAATACGCTTAAACTTAGAAATGAGGCGATAGAAAATGAATTAAATACTAATCCCGAAAGTTGGAATGAATACTTACCGCAAGCCATTTTGGATAAATATCGTAATCCGGCTAATGAAACGGAGGCAGAACGATATCCTAATGTAAACTGGGATAATGTACTCTTTAAAAAATCTACCATGTCTCGGAACGCCAATGTAAATATTTCCGGCGGGACCAAATTTGTGAAGTATTTTGCTAATGCTTCGTATTTAAATGAAGGTGATTTATTTAAAATATATAATAATGATCGCGGATACAAACCTGGTTTTGGATTCAATAGAATAAATGTCCGTAGTAATTTAGATTTCCAGCTTACACCGACGACATTGTTTAAGACGAATTTAAGTGGTTCTTATGGTGTTCAGAAGACGCCTTGGAATTTCTCCCAAAGTGACTATATTACGGGCGCAACACTTTGGCTCTCTGCCTATGATACACCTCCGGATGCGTTTTTACCACAGTATCCTGATGGCTCCTGGGGTTATAGTTTGGCAAATCCAAACTTAGCCAACTCTGCTTTAAATCTCGCAATTGGTGGTGTTCAGCAAACAACCACTGCAAGGATGACGACCGACTTTATCCTTCAACAAGATTTGAAAATGTTATTAAAGGGGCTGCAGTTTTCTGGAACAATTTCTCTTGACAATACATTTATGGAAAATAATAGAGGAGTAAATGATTTGTATCATGGCGTTCAACAAAAATATGTGGATCCTAAAACGGGAGCTATCACTTATGAACAGGCATACGATGGTGTTACTGGATTTGATTTTCAACAGGGGATTAATTGGACTACAAGTGCCGGTTCAGTTGGCTCTAACTACAGACGATTGTTTTATCAATTGCAATTGAATTATGCTACCACTATTGCAAATGATCATCATATTACAGCGATGGGATTGGTTAATAGAAATCAATATGCTACTGGGAGTGAAGTTCCTCATTTTCGGGAAGACTGGGTTTTCCGTACTACATATAGTTATAAAAACAAGTACACGCTCGAATATAATGGCGCTTATAATGGATCTGAACAATTTGCTGCAGGAAATAGATTTGCGTATTTTTCTTCTGGTGGTGTGAACTGGGTTGTTAGCAAAGAAAACTTTATGCGTTCGCTCAAGTTTATTGATATGCTTAAGATTCGTGCGTCTGCAGGTCAAACGGGTAATGATAATATTAATAACCTTCGATTCTTGTATATGGATCAATGGGCACATTCTGGAAGTTCACTTTTAGGGATGTCTGGGGATGGTGGACAATTGAGTCCTTATACTTGGTATACAGAAACTTCCTTAGGCAATCCAAATATACAATGGGAACAATCTTTCAAGACCAATTTAGGGGTAGATTTTGAATTGTTAAAGGGTTTATTTAAAGGGAAGTTTGACTTGTTTCAGGATAAAAGAACAAAAATATTCATCGCTGGTTCGAGTCGAGCCGTTCCTTCATATTTTGGTGCTTCCGCACCGGCTGCAAATTTAGGAAGCGTAAATGCGCAAGGTTATGAGTTTGAGTTGCATTTTAATAAATTTCTTTCAAAGGACTTCCGCTTTTACATTGATTTCAATATGTCGCATACGCAAAATAAGGTTGTTAGCGAAGACGATGGGGAGTTGCTGCCACAATATCAAAAAAAGGAGGGCAAATCTGTGGGACAAGCCTACTCTTATGTAAATGCGGGTTATTATAACACTTGGGATCAGTTGTATGGTAGTACGATGTACAACACCAATGATAATACAAAATTGCCTGGGAACTATAACCTGATTGATTACAATGGCGATGGCGTAATTGATCAAAACGACAATATTCCTTACGGTTTTTCCGGATGGCCTCAAAATACGTATAATGCTACAATTGGATTTAGCTGGAAAGGCTTTGATTTTTTTGCTCAATTTTATGGAGTTACCAATGTTACAAGGAATGTTTCATTTAACAGCTTAGGTGGGCTTGATATTGCTTACCAACAAGGAGCATACTGGTCAAAAGATAATGCAAATGGTATACCGATGTATCGATGGCTTTCCTCTCCGCCCGGTTATTATAGGGGTAATGAATACATGTATGACGGTTCTTACCTAAGATTGAAGAACGCAGGCATTACTTACACGTTTGGTAAAAATTGGGACTTTATCCAAAAGGCGCACTTAGAAAATATACAAGTGTATTTAAATGGTGACAACTTATTGCTATGGACAAAAATGCCTGACGATCGGGAATCAAACTTTGCAGGAACAGGATTGGCGAGTCAAGGTGCTTATCCTACTGTTAAACGCTATAATTTGGGTTTTAATATTACATTCTAAAATGAAAAGAAGTCATGAAAAAACAGTATAAAATATTTCTTCCTTGCATACTTTTTCTTACTTTGTTGTTTGGTTTGACTTCATGTCAGAAATATTTAAATAAGACGGCAGATTCAACCGTTCAAGGAGACGATGCCTATAAGAATTTTACTAATTTTCAAGGGTTTACAGAAGAATTATACCAGTGTATTCCAGATTTTACAAATGCATATTGGACCAATTCTTGGAATTGGGGCGAAGATGAAATTATTTCTACTTCTAATAATTTCCATTTTGTAAATAAAATAGATTTGGGTGATTTTTGGGGTTGGCAGTCCGAGTTTGATGGCTGGCAGGCTGGTTGGATGGATCGGGCTAACTCTTCAACAAATAGCGACCGTTTTAGTAAGTCCTTATGGCCACTTGCTTGGTACGGAATTCACAAGGCAAATTTGGGCCTTGCAAATATGGATAAACTTACCGATGCGACCGATGAAGAACGAAACCTGATAAAAGGGCAATTATTGTTTTTCAGAGGATGGTTTCACTTTGAATTAATACAATATTTTGGGGGGCTTCCTTATATTGATACGCTTCTGCCAAGCGATAAGCAGTTAACACTACCAAGACTCAGTTACAAAGAATGCGCAGATAAAGCGGCAGCAGATTTTCAGGCTGCGGCTGATTTATTGCCAATTAATTGGGATAATACCACTGCTGGGAAAAATACTTTGGGAAAAAATCAATTGCGCATCAATAAAATAATGGCATTATCATATTTGGGTAAAAATTATCTTTGGGCAGGTAGCCCATTGATGAATTTTTCCTCTACCGGAAGTGAAACCTACAATGCAGATTATTGCAAAAAGGCGGCCCAGGCTTTTGCGCAGGTTTTACAATTATGTGAAAGTGGCGCGGCGCCTTATAGTTTATTGCCCTTTTCCAAATACTCCGATAATTTCTATACGACTGGTCAAAACTGGCTAATGCCCGGAGGTACAGAGGCTATTTTCCGAGGTCCTTATTATGGTGGGAATAGTTCTAACTGGGGTACCAGTAAACAATATACACCTTCTATTGTAGGCGAAGGAACACTCATCTTTGTGCCCACAGCTAATTATGTGGATTATTATGGAATGGCTAACGGTTTACCTATTGCTGATATTACCAAGCCCGACCCTGTTTCTGGCTATGATCCTGAATACCCATGGAAAGGGAGGGATCCTAGGTTTTATAACGATATTGTATATGATGGAGTAAAAGTAGTTCAAGGCTCCACAACCGATGAGGCTAATAGATATGCCAATTTATATGCTGATGGAACGACAGCGGGGCTAGGTAGTTATCGTGACCTTAGTACTGGAAGTCGTACGGGTTATCTATTAAAGAAGTTTATTCCTATCACCTGTAATAAATATGACAATGGGTATGATTATTCTAAAAGTTTAAATATTCATATACCGTATATGCGATTGGCAGATGTATATTTAATGTATGCTGAAGCTGTCGCAGAAGGTTATGGATCTCCTTCTTCTTCCGTAGCCGGTTATGGCAAAACAGCCATCGATGCAGTAAACGTAATTAGAGATAGAGCTGGTGCCGGCCACGTAGCTCCTGAATTTCAAGGTTCATTGGATGCGTTTATGCCTGAACTACGCAGAGAAAGAGCGGTTGAACTTTCATTTGAGGGCCATCGTTTTAATGATCTTCGCAGGTGGATGCTTTTAATAAAAAGGCCATATACTTTAAAGACCGCGGTCTTTTTTAATAGAGCCGGAACTTTCAATACTACTGATCCTACACAAAACCGTGTACAGAATTTGCGGGAACAAGTAATTCTAGAAAGAAACTTTACCCAAAAGCATTATTGGCTGCCTTTGAAGAATAGTGATGTAACGCTTTATCCTGGTTTTAATCAAAATCCCGGATGGTAGTTAATAGCCATGACTTTAAATCTAATTCATTCTAATATAAACTTGGTACTAATGAGATATTTAAGAATAGGGGTTATCTTATGTCTACTTTCATTAAGCTTTTGTAATACGCTTTGGGCACAATCTAAGCTCACCTATAAGTTGCAGGCAAAAGTATACGATAAAGATATGCATCCGATAAGTGGCGCTATAATACAAAGTAGTGAACGTGATACTGTAAGAGTAGTTACAGATGCTACCGGTAGCTTTATTATAAATACATTTCCCAATGAAGAATTAAATGTGCGTGCGGATGGATACGATACTAAATATATGGCTGCTTCAGCAACCCTTAAAGAAATAATCTTAAATGCAGTTGATGATACCATATTAGTCCCCATTGCTTTTAGAAAAGCAAATAAAAAAGATTTGTTTGGAGATGTATCTGTTGTAAATGTGAAAAAGCTTTTGGAAAAAAACTATTTCACCTATAGTCTTGACGGAATGGAGGCATTTGTACCAGGATATAATGGGAATAGCAACTGGGCAATGGGTAGTTATTTAACTTTAGTCGATAATGTTCCGCGGGATGCGAACAATGTGTTGCCCACTGAAATAGACCAGATATCTTTTTTAAAGGGTGTTGAAGCAGTCGCTCTTTATGGTAGTACTGCAGCTAAAGGCGTTGTAAGTATTACCACTAAAAGAGGAGAGGCGTATAATCGAAGAATTGATGTTCGAGCAAACATGGGGACTTTTGAGCCCATAGAATATCCTAAATATTTGGGTTCGGCAGAGTATATGAAATATTATAACCAAGCTAGAGAAAATGATAGTTTGCCGGATTTATATGATCAGAATACTATTTATAATTACGCTTCCGGGAATAACCCTTACAGATATCCCAATGTTGATTTCTATTCATCTAATTATTTAAAGAATATTTATAATCGCTATGATGCTACTGCTGAAATATCTGGCGGTAATGACAAAGCGAAATATTATACGAATATCGGTTTTTATACCGTTGGTTCTCCATTAGATTTCGGCGAGGCTAAGAATGAAAGGACAAATAGATTTAATTTAAGAGCTAATGTTGACATTAAATTGAATGAGTTTCTTACTGGAACTATTGACGCTTCCGCAACTTTTTATAATGGGAAAGGTGTGAATACGGATTATTGGAATAGTGCTTCAACCGTCCGTCCTAACAGGTTTACTCCACTTATACCTATAAGCATGATTGAGCCGGACGATGAATCTTCCATGTTATATGTTCAAAATAGCAACCATGTAATAGACGGTAAGTATCTTTTAGGTGGTACTCAATTAGATCAAACAAATCCTTTTGCCTCCATTTACGCAGGCGGGTCAAATCAATATATCTCAAGACAGTTTCAATTTAATACTGGATTAAATGCAGATTTGAGAAATGTATTGAGAGGTCTGAAATTTAAGTCAAATATTGCTGTAGACTACGCTACTTCTTATTCATTGTCTTACAATTATAATTACGCCACCTATGAGCCCACTTGGAATAATTATTCAGGTACTGATCTTATAAGTAGCCTTACTCAATATGGAAATGATGCTACCTCTGGTACGCAAAATGTAAGTAATAGTTGGTACAAGCAGACGATAGCATTTTATGGCTTGTTTAGTTATGATAGAACTTTCAAAGAGAAGAATAATGTTTCTGCAATGCTCGTTGCCAATGGTTATCAACAATCTGAGTCAGCTATTTATCATCGTGTGAGTAATGCAAATTTAGGTTTTCATGCCGGGTATAATTACGACCATAAATATTATATAGATTTTAATAGCGCGTATATTCATTCAGCCAAGTTACCCAAAAATCATCGGGAAGCACTATCGCCGACAGTTTCTTTGGCTTGGCGTGTGAGTAATGAAGATTTCTTGAAAAATGCTTCAGATATTATCAATGACTTAAAAATAACTGCATCAGCTGGTATTATAAACACAGATTTAGATATTTCTGATTATTATTTATACCAAGGTTATTATACTGTTGCCGGATCATGGTTTGGTTGGAAAGATGGGAGTGGTTTTCAAGCTACAGAGTCTAGAAGAGGTGATAACCCTAATATGCGATTTCCAAAGAGAAAAGAAATAAATATTGGTTTTGATGGGCTATTTCTGAATAGAACGCTGGAATTTACTGGGAATTTCTTTATGAATGAGATTCAAGGAAATATTATTCAGGCGTCTGTTTTATTCCCTTCCTATTTTACAACAGGCTATCCTGTCTCTTCTTTTATCCCCTATATTAATTATAATACAGATAAACGTGTTGGTGTTGATTTTGGTCTTAATTTGAAAGAACAAATTGGAAAATTGGGCTTAAATGTAGGACTCAATGGAACTTATTATAATACTAAAGCTGTTAAACGTGCGGAAGTTTATGCCGATGATTATCAATATCGTCAAGGAAAGCCATTAGATGGGATTTGGAGCTTACAGAGTTTAGGATTTTTCAATAGTCAGGAGGATATAAATAGCTCACCTACTCAAACCTTTGGAGAGGTACACCCTGGTGATATTAAATACAAAGATCAAAATGGTGATGGTGTCATTAATACGCAAGATGAAGTTTACCTTGGAAAGGGTGGTTGGTATGGTTCACCCTACACATTTGGACTAAACCTGACGGCAACATGGAAAAAGTTTACACTCTTTGCTTACGGAATTGGTCGATATGGTGCTTATGGTGTTAAAAACAGTAGTTATTTCTGGGTATATGGCGATGCAAAATATTCCGAAGTTGTAAGGGGTAGTTGGACAGAGGCAACTAAAAATACAGCTACTTATCCTAGACTGACGACAAACAGCAGTGATAATAATTTCCAAACATCAGATTTCTGGATGTATAAGACTGATAGATTTGATATAGCAAAAGTGCAACTTTCATATGACTTAACCGGATTGCTGAAAAGAAAGCATGTAATACGAGAATTAAGTGTATATGTAAGTGGTTCGAACTTGCTTACTATTTCTCCTGAAAAAGATATTTTGGATTTGAATATTGGTTCTGCACCCCAAACAAGATTTTATAACTTAGGCATAAAAGCTTTATTCTAAGAAGGTTAAAATATAAACTATTTGAATATGAATAAGAAATTGACAATACTTCTGACGGTTACCTTCCTAACGATGATGGGTTGCAAAGATTTAATCACGCCCCAGATTGAAAATAATCGGCAACTTGAGCAGTCCTATAATCCGAGTGATGCGAGATTCCCCTATGGACTTATTTTAAATGGATATACCAGAATACCGACAAATTCTTGGTCCTTTGACGATGTCGCTACGGATGATGCGGTTAGTAATGATAAAAGTAATTCGTATTTAAAGGTAGCCACGGGGCAGTGGACGTCTAATTTTAATCCGCTTGATCGTTGGACCGGTTGTTTTGCAGCAATACAATACATGAATCTGATGTTGGAACAGGTTGATAAAGTTACCTGGACCCAAGACTCTGCTGTTGCCAAACTTTTTGCAATGCGGGTGAAGGGAGAAGCTTATGGTCTGCGTGCTTTGTTTTATTATTATCTTTTGAAGGCACACGCTGGGGTGGGGGTAAATGGGGATGTTTTAGGCGTTCCATTAATCTTGCAGTCTCAGGCCGTTGGCGATAATTTTAATTTACCTAGGGCATCTTTTAAAGACTGTATAAATCAAATTTATAGTGATATTAATCAGGCAGAACAACTACTTCCGGTTGATTATCAGGATCTTTCTGATAATTCACAAATCCCTTCTAAGTATGGCTCTATTACAAAAGAACAGTACAACCGTGCATTGGGTAAGGCAATGAGTGGATTGTTTTCGGGTCGGGTTGCAATGGCAATTAAAGCAAAAACGGCATTACTCGCAGCAAGTCCTGCTTTTAGTGCAGCTGGAGCGTCTACATGGACAGATGCTGCAAATGATGCAGCTGCTATCATAGATTTAAATGGAGGTGTAAGTGGTTTAGCCCCAAACGGCTTGACTTGGTATACTAACACAGCAGAGATAGCTGGTCTGGCTGATGGACAAAATCCTCCTGAAATATTGTGGCGTACGAATTACGGTGAAAGTAACAATTTGGAATCTGACAACTTTCCGCCGACATTAAACGGAAAAGGTCGGTTGGATCCCACTCAGAATTTAGTAGATGCATTTCCGATGAGTAACGGTTATCCTATATCAAATTCCACAAGTGGATATACCGGTGCCGATCCATATGCGAATCGTGATCCTCGTCTCTCTACTTTTATACTTTTAAACGGAGGGAAAGCCGGTGTAAATAATTCCGTAATCAATACCGCTGTTGATGGCACTACCAACGACGCATTAAATAAAACGGAAACTTCGACAAGAACAGGTTATTATCTGCGTAAACTATTACGTCAGGACGTGAACTTAAGTAGTACTTCTACGACGACACAAAGGCATTATAAACCGCTTATTCGGTATACAGAAATATATTTAATATATGCGGAAGCAGCAAATGAGGCATTTGGCCCATTGGGTACCGGAGGGCATGCTTATTCTGCCTATGATGTAATTAAGGCTATAAGACACAGAGCAGGAATTGGTCTTAACAATGGGGATGCCTACCTGGAGTCAATTAAAGGAGATAAGGATGCAATGAGAACTTTAATTAGAAATGAACGTAGACTGGAATTATGTTTTGAAGGTTTTCGTTTTTGGGATCTTCGCAGATGGCAATCGCCACTAACAGAAACGGCCAAAGGAGTAAGTATTACGAATAACACCAATTATTCTTATATAAATGTAGAGAATAGGACCTATCAAAGTTACATGCAGTATGGGCCTATCCCGTATAGCGAAATATTAAAGTTTCATGCGTTAGTTCAAAATAAAGGTTGGTGAGAATAGGAATAAAATAAAGTTGTGTTGTTTAAATTAATAATAATGAAAAATAAAATCTTAATAGCAATTGGAGTGGTGCTTTTGTTTAGTGCTTGCCAGAACAAAAGTCAAGTTTTTCCAAATTTTACCTATCAGACTGTATATTTTGCCTATCAACATCCGGTAAGGACAATTACTTTAGGTGAGGATATAGTTAATACAGACTTAGATAATGCCCACCAATGTAGAATTTATGCTACACTGGGCGGTGTTTACACAAATACTAAAAATGTAAATATTGGTTTTTCCGTTGATAACTCTTTGGTAAATAATGTTGTTTTTACGGATGGAAGTCCCGTATTGGCGATGCCTTCTAGTTATTACACCTTGGCTTCTAATCAAATTATCATTCCAAAAGATAGTATTGAAGGTGGAGTAACTGTACAGTTAACGGATGCTTTTTTTGCAGATCCTAATTCCATTAAAAATACTTATGTAATACCCATTAAAATGAATAGCGTGAACAATAGTGATAGTATATTGGCTGATAAGAACTATATACTATATGCTATCAAATATGTTAATCCTTGGCATGGTTATTATTTAAGAAGAGGGGTTGATGTTATAAAGGGAAAGAACGGCTTAACCTCATTGGACTCAACCAATATTCGACATGCACAATATGTTGAATATGATGATATCCAGATGTTGACCACAAACTCACTGAACACAGTAAACTTTCCTTTAGTCTTTAAAGATCAAAACGGTTATAATGTCAATTGCAACCTTTTGCTGAAATTCGATGACCAAGGTAGTTGTGTTATAAGCTCCGGGACTTCTGGTATTACTGCAACAGGAAGCGGGAAGTTTGTAAAGAAAGGTGATAAAGATAGTTGGGGTGGAGTAGATAGAGATGCGATGTTTTTACAATATCAGATAGATTTCCCAAATATGCAAGTGGCGACTACGGATACACTCGTGATGAGAAATAGAGGGGTAACAATGGAGACATTTTAAAGGCATTTCTATTTCATAAAATTATAATAGCACATGAAAAATAATAATAGTAAATACATATTCATTTTGGGCATTCTTGTAATGACCATGCTCTACTCATGTTATAAATATAAACCACTTGATTTTAGTGTAAGCAAACCTGATGATGTGACTGCTCAAGAAGATATTGATGCCTATCCAGCATTAAAATCTTATATAGATACAGTTGCTTACCCCGATTTTAGATTTGGTGCGGCTGTTTCTATAGGAGATTATCTGAAGAAGGGAGTAATGTATAGAATGGTTAATAGAAACTTTCAAGAAATTGTATTAGGCTATGCCATGAAACATGGAGCTGTCGTTCAAGCTGATGGAAGTTTGAATCTGGATAATGTAAATGAATTGATACAAGCAGCCAAATCGGCTGGGGTTACTTTGTATGGTCACACTTTATGTTGGCATGCAAATCAAAATGCGACCTATTTAAATAGCCTAATAGCTCCTGATATTATAGTATCCGATAATAATCTATTAGACATGTCTGGTTTAAAAGACGGAAGTTTTACTGGATGGTCTGTAAATGGTGCGACAAATAAGTCTGTTGATGCTGGGACTGGCCAAAATGGAGGCAAAGCGATAAAACTGACCTCTTCCGGAACTGCTCAAAATGCTTGGGATATGAGTATGAAGACACCAACGATTCCTATTCAACAAGGACATCAATATGTAGTTAGTTTCAATATAAAATCAGATATACCAGGTAAGGGTAGGATTTCCTTTAGTAGTGATTTAACCAATCAATATCCTTGGATGGATTGGATGTCAACAGGTACTGCAACCGAGGCCTTTGTTACCGGCAGCACCTGGCAGCAAGTGAAATTTACACTGAGTGACTTTGCTTCTGGAGCAACCTCCTTTAGTTTTAATTTTGATTTAGGCTATCTTCCAAACGTTAATTACTATATAGATTTAAGTACTTTGTCTGTTGAGGATAAAGATGTAAGTAGTGGTTTAGACGCTAATTTGTTCGCAAATGCTGATTTTGAAGCTGGCAATATTAATGGATGGAGTGGATGGGGAAATAGTTCTACCCGAGCTGCATCTGCTAGTGGACAGGGATACGGAGGAAGTAATTTTTCGATGATCATGACCAATCCCTCTGTCGTAAATTCATGGGAAGCACAAACAGCCTATGACTTTACCACTCCGTTTCAAAACGGATCTACCTATAAGTTAAGTTTTTATGTAAAAGGTTCGGTTGCGGGTTCAGCATCTGCGTCATTACAAGAAACAACTTCTTATGCAAGTGATAATTTTCCGTCATTTAATATCACAACTGGTTGGACAAAAGTGGAATTGGAAGCTACCACTACTGCTGGGGATAGGACTCGTTTCTTGTTTAGCTTTGGTAATTATGCCGGAAGTATTTATTTGGATAATATTGCTTTGCAAAGAGAGGATCCTAATAGCGGAACGACGACAATCGAAAAAACTGCGGATCAAAAGAAACAAATTATTTCAGATGCTTTAGATAAATGGATTTCGGGAATCGTTACCGATTGTAAGGGCTATGTAAAAGCATGGGATGTCGTTAATGAGCCTATGGATGATGGTAACCCCTATAATTTGAAAAGCGGCATAGGCAAGGTACTTACCAGTGATGAGTTTTTCTGGCAAGACTATTTAGGAAAAGATTATGCCGTAGATGCCTTTAATCTGGCGCGCAAGTATGGTAATCCTGGTGATAAATTATTCATTAATGATTATGGATTAGAGTCCAACCTCGATAAATGTAAAGGACTGATTCAGTACGTGAACTATATTGAAACGAAAGGAGCAAAGGTAGATGGTATAGGCACACAAATGCATATTGATATCAATGCTGATTCAAGTAAAATTATACAAATGTTTCAATTATTAGCAGCTACCGGGAAACTGATTAGAATATCTGAATTGGATATCGGTTTGGGCAATAATACGCAAACGGCTAATGCTACAGCTGCACAGTATTTGGCGCAAGCAAATATGTATAAGTTCGTAATAGATCAATACTTTAAGAATATTCCGGCCAAGCAACGTTATGGAATTACGATCTGGAGTCCACTTGATAGTCCGACAACTTCAAGTTGGCGAGCTGGAGAACCAATCGGATTGTGGACGGGTAGCTACGTTAGAAAATTAGCCTATGAATATGTAGCTGAGGCCATAAAAGAGAATTTGGGTAAACATTAATCTGTTTTAGTTAAGCCTTTTTTTATTGTCTCAATAGACCGAATATTTTTGCGATGTCAATTTAATTCCACCCCTCCTTATTTGTTGTTTTCAATAAATGTCGGGGTGGTTTTTATTAGAATCAACGCGTTTTACGAAGATGTAAATAAAGGAATTGAATTTGTTTAGAATTTATAAACTATTGGTAATCTTAAAAAGATGGACGAACAGTGCATTAATTCAATAAATTTAATCTTACTTCTTAGTTCGTCCTATTGGCGTAGACGAATGCTGAATAATATTGGTCATATTGATAATTATTCTTTAACTTTAGTGCGAAGTATTTAATCGGGTTGTAGTGGAATAATATCGGAGAAAAAAATGCAATTGGAGTTATTTTTCTCGTTTTGTGCAATCGATTGCAAATCTATATGAAAATCTTTGATCGGGGTAAAGCAAGGTATTTGGATTTCACCATTTTTGTTATCTAATCATTAAACTATCAAACTATTTTCTAATGAAAAAGAAAACCCACTTTAAGGTTCCTAATTGTGAAAATATCTTTTTAATTCTCACAGGTTCTATTTTCTCCGTAATGTTATTAGTTCCTAAGGCATACGGACAAAAAGGAAGTCAGCCAGCCTCTGCAGCTACTTCCTTGTCACATAAAAGTTCTCAGCCTATTTACTTGGATACACATTATTCATTTAGAGAACGTGCAGCAGATTTAGTTTCCCATATGACATTAGCGGAGGAAGTGCTACAGCTTCATACCAATAATGCACCTGCGATACCCAGGCTGGGCATTCATCAATATATTTACTGGAGTGAAGGACAACACGGAGTCAACGCTATGTTTGGTAATTTACACAATGGGAAAAAAACAAACGAACACGAGGCTTATGGTGCGCCGATAGCGACAAGCTTTCCGACAAATTTTGCCTCCTCGATGAGTTGGGATCCGGGACTTATTTATAAAGAAACGGAAGCGATTTCGGATGAAGCCAGAGGCTTTCTGGACAAGTCCCTCTTTGGCGTAGCACAGAATAATTTAGGCGAGTCAAAAGATGATTATGGGAATTTGACCTATTGGGCACCGACCATTAATATGGACAGAGATCCTCGTTGGGGTCGCAATGACGAAGCGTTCGGAGAAGATCCGTTTCTAGCTTCACATATGGCGGCAGCCTTTGTCAATGGCTTTCAAGGACAATCCATTGATGGAACGCCGCTGAGTAAATACCTCAAGGTAGCCGCCACTGCCAAACATTTTGCATTAAATGATATAGAAAATAACCGTCAAGGGATCTCATCCGATGTAAATGACGAAGCCATCCGGGATTACTATACAAGCACCTTCCGATATCTTATAGAGAAAGCCCATGTGGCAGGGTTAATGACCTCCTATAATGCCATTAATGGAACGCCAGCAGTAGCAAGCACTTATATGGTAAATGAGTTAGGGCAGCGAACTTTCGGGTTTAGCGGATACATTACCTCAGATTGTGATGCGATCGGCACGACTTATCATTTGTTTCCAAGAGGACATAAGTGGACGGCCCCAGGCTGGTCGCTAGATCAAAAGGCTGCCAAATCTACATGGGTAAATAATCAGACAGGACAAAGGGTTTCGGGAGCAGCCGGCGGTCAGGCTTATGCGGTCAGAGCAGGCACGGCACTTAACTGCACAGGAACCGAGTATACCTTTCCCAATATAGAAGAAGCCATCAAAGTAGGTATACTCAGCAAAGACGTGATTGACCGAGCCCTTACTCGCGTGTTCACCATTCGTATGCGTACAGGGGAATTTGATCCCACTAGTGAAGTACCTTATACGAAGATTACTAAGTCTGTCATCCAGAGCCCAGCCCACCAAGAATTAGCAGAGCAGGTAGCTGAAAATTCACTGGTACTCTTAAAAAACGATACCGTCAGCGGTTTAAATAAACAATTGTTACCCCTTAATGCCGGCAACTTAAAAAAGATCGTCATAGTGGGGAACCTGGCAAACCAAGTAACGTTAGGAGGTTACTCGGGCAATCCGACTCTTAAAATAAGTGCTGTGGAGGGACTTACTGCTGCTTTAAAGACCGCTAACCCAAATGCTAGCGTAATCTTTGATAAAACGGAAACCTCCACAACGGCAGACGCGCCCGCCAATCTGAACAAACAAACGAAGTCTGATATCAAAAGTGCTGATTTAGTCATCGTTTTTGTAGGCACAGATGAAGCTGTAGGCCACGAAGGGTACGATCGGGCAAATATAGCTATGCCTGGTAATTACGAATCCCTTATCTACCAGACCGCCGCTTTAGGAAACCCGAATATGCTAATGGTTATACAGTCCTGCGGACCTGTAAAAATAAACTTAGTACAACATCTTTTTCCGGCTATTGTTTTCAGTGGCTATAATGGCGAAAGCCAAGGTGCAGCATTAGCTAGCGTACTGCTCGGCGCAAAGAACCCCAGCGGACACCTCAACTTTACCTGGTATAAAGATGCTACACAACTGCCCAGCATGTCCAACTACTGGTTAACACCGAGAAAGACAGATGGATTAGGGCGTACTTACATGTATTTTACACGCAAGCCAACTTATCCTTTCGGTTATGGATTAAGTTATAGCCGGTTTAAGTATTCCAATATGACAGTTTCGTCTGAAAAATTATCTCCTAACGACAGTGTTACAATAAAATTCGACGTTACCAATACCGGGAATTTGTCTGGGGCAACCGTAGCGCAGTTATACGTTAGTTCACCAAAGATAAAACAAAGGGAACTCCCTATAAAACGATTAGAGGGGTTTCAAAAAACTGAAATGCTAGAGCCGGGCCAAACTCAACATATATCATTAACAGTAAACATAGCTAATTTGTCCTTTTGGAATGAGGAAGCGCTCAAGAGTATGGTCTATAATGGAGCCTATCAGTTTGAGGTTGGTTACAACTCCAGAGACATAGCCGCATCCAAAGAGGTCGATATAGAAGGAACGCTGTCACCCAAGATTACTTATGTTACGCTACAGCCGGAGAGGCTCATTTATCATAGCGGAGAAACTATTGATCTAAAAGGGAAAAACAAATGGATAAAAAGTGATATCAATGCCACACAGGAAGATCCACATGCTACAGCCGATAATATTGTCGAAGCGGTTAATAATGATGGTTCATTTGTGAATTTGTCCAATACGCATATCGAGTATCAAAGCAGTAATAATTCAATTGCTAAGGTTAGTGATAACGGCATCGTCAAATTAATAGGAAAGGGTACCGTGACCATTACAGCCAATGTAGACGGCGTTTCTGGGTCATCCGTAATAGTAGTAAATTAAATTAATATCAATTCAATGTTACCTGGGTTTGAATAGATGCTGTGTTTTTAAATAAAATAGAAGATGAACTTTTAGTTTTGTCTTCTATTTTATTTTACGACAGATGGAGCGTGGGGTTAAACGGGATTTTAAAACTTGGAAAGCTTCCCAAAGATTATTCAACTGCTTAAATATAATCCCCTACTTAAATATTTTTTTAAATATTTTTCGGGTAATGAAAATGAAAATATGATTGAAAGCAGATGTGGTCCGCAGCAATAGCAAATCCGTCTCTAGTAGCGGCAAAAATAAGATAGAAAATAGTTCCCGGATGCGCTTAGCATCGCCTGGAGATCAAATGTAGTTCGACTATATCCATCTCTTTAAATTTTTGGAAGATGCGACAGGGCTTAGTTATAGACTATGAGCATCTGCAAGGGGATATTCAGTTTAATTTTAAAAGCAGCACGGGAATTTTAATTTATGTGGCAACAAATAATTTATTTCTGACGACATTGTTTTCGTTCAAAATAATATTTCTCAAATTTTCTAAAACTGAGGCTAATTACAATTTTTTTTATGGTGCGTTATCTCTAAATCTGCGGGATTTTATTTCTGACACTTATTATTTTTTTATTAGTACATGTGCCCCAAAAAACTGTCTATATGTGTATCAATGTTTGATTGTCTTTGTAACCTCGGAATTAAAACAGTTGGGTTTATTATAATAAATGTCAGAAATACAAAGATAAATGTCATAAATACAAAAACAATACCTGCTTAAATACGAATGTTTGTTTGGTGTCCAGAGTTGGCAGCTCATGGAGGATGCTATTAAACTACTTATTTAAGCCTTGTACTTTTTACTAATTTAAATCCAGTTTTATGAAAAAAGATTTTCGGCTGTTAATGATCTTTATGAAGGGACAGCAATTGAAACGATGTCTGAAATTGACCTGTCTACTTTTGTTTGCTGGCTTTCTCAAGGCTTTTGCCGGTAATACTCCTCTAAAAATTATTAATCATGGTGACAATTTTAATACTAACGAAATTGCTAAAGATACCGTAATTAACGGGACCGTAAATTCTCAGCAATCGGGAGAGCCCTTGACCGGTGTGGCCATCCATATTAAAGGG
>NZ_JBNQGD010000243.1:0-6354 GCF_050436765.1 Arachidicoccus sp.
TGGTTGGTATATAAAGATGGGACACGCGCGCGATGAGAAGGACGTAACGGCGGTTCATCTCTTCTTTAAAACCAATCTACCTCAGATAAACGAAAGCGGCTTGTCTTTTTATGAAAAAATGTATTTATATCAATCTTATTCTTGGTATAATTTCATCTTGCAAGACTTGCCCATGTTTTATCGTTATACACAAAAATGGGTGGACATTTTTGTCAAGGATCCCAAAATGCAGCAAATAGAGCCGGTGCTTTTTGTAAAGGCTTTGCATAACCTGTTGAGTGCTCATTTTGACACCAATAGCTTCCAAAAATTTGATGAAGTGCTGCGTTTGTTTGAAGATTTTAGCAAGACAAAAATTGCTGAGAGTACTGCCAATATTAGGATACAAGTATTTATGTACTTATATACCGCTAAGATAAATAAGCATTTTTTGGAGGGAACTTTTTCCAAAGGCACGGAGATGGTGCCCTATATTGAAGAAAAGCTGAGCGAATATAAACTGCATTTAGATACACACCGTGTGTTGGTGTTTTATTATAAGATTGCCTGTCTGTATTTCGGCAGTGGTGACAACGAAAAAGCCATTGATTATTTGAATAAAATAATTCATCAAAAGTCGGATCTGCGGACGGACTTGCAATGTTATGCGAGATTGCTGCATTTGATTGCTCATTATGAATTGGGTAACTATGATTTGTTAGAATATCTTCTTAAATCTGTTTACCGTTTTATGGCCAATATGAAAAACTTGAGTACAGTGGAAGAAGCTATTTTTTCTTTCTTAAGAAAGTCTTTCAAATTTTCTCCGGCCAAGCTTTTAGCCGCCTTTAAATCTCTGAAAGAGCAATTGGAGAAGATGGAGAATAATTCTTTGGAAACGCGTTCGTTTATGTACCTGGATATTAAATCTTGGCTTGAAAGTAAAATTAGCCATGTGCCGGTCCAAGAAATAAGAAGAAAATTATTTGAAAAAGGGAGATGATATAAAAATTAAAGGATTAAAACGATGAAGGAAATTGCAATACAAACAGCAGATGGTGTTACAGATGGTTACGCTTTTTATCCAGAAAATAAAAGCAGCCTTGCTCCGGTAATTTTTTACATGGATGTTTTTGGTGTGCGTGATTCACTATTTGCAATGGCGCAAAGAATGGCAGACTGGGGGTATTATGTATTGGTGCCGAATTTATACTATCGAAAAGGGAAAAAAATATCATTTTTGCCATCGGTTACTGCCAAGTCAGAGTTGAGGAGAAATGAGATGCTTCAGACCATGCAATCCCTTACGATGCAAGAGGTAATGGCTGATACAAAATACTATCTCGATTTTGTATTTAAGCAGGAAAATACGGGCAAAAAAGCCGCTTGCACCGGTTATTGTATGGGGGGACCTTTCTCGCTGAGTGCGGCCGGAACATTCCCTGATCAGATTGTTGCCGCGGCTTCTTTTCATGGTGCAAGACTTGCCACCGATAAACCGGATAGTCCACATTTGCTTGCATCTAAAATGAAAGCAAAAATCTATGTGGGTATTGCCGAAATTGACCCGCACTTCACCGATGAAGAGAAACTAAGACTCGAAAATAGTTTGAAAGAGAATAACATTGATTATCGAATGGAAGTATATCCCGGTGTGAAACATGGCTTCTCTGTACCAGATTCCCATGCGTATGATAGGGTAGCTTCCGAACATCATTTTGATACGTTAAAAGGATTTTTGAAAGATGCTTTTTTAGAAGTGAGTTTTTAAATGTGATTTTTTTAAATTTTCATTAAAAGTTATTTGACCGTTTTTTCAGCAGGCATCATTAGATGATTTTGTAGTAGACATTGTATTAGGTCAATTTGATAAATAATTATGTGTTTCAATTAGCAAAACTCACTACATTTGTGCCATGATCGAAACAATAAAAACAAACTGGACGAAGGAAGAAGTTCTAGCCATTTACAATAAACCATTGTTGGAATTGGTGTATGAAGCGGCACAAATACACAGATTACATCATGATCCAAATAAAGTACAAATCAGTTCGCTGATTTCAATAAAAACGGGTGGTTGCCCCGAAGATTGTGCGTATTGCCCACAAGCCGCACGATATCATACAGAAGTAAAAATAAGCGAATTACTGCCCGTGCATCAAATAAAAGCACAAGCATTGCGTGCAAAGCAGCATGGCGTTTCACGTATATGTCTGGGCGCCGCCTGGCGGAACGTAAAAGATGGCGAAGATTTTGATCAAGTGTTGGATATGGTACGTACGGTTACCCGTCTGGATATGGAGGTTTGCTGTACGCTGGGAATGCTTACCGAAAATCAGGCGAAAAGATTAGAGGAGGCCGGATTATATGCGTATAACCATAATATTGATAGTTCTGAAGATTATTATAAAGAAGTCATATCTACACGTGGCTTCGAGGATAGGTTAAAGACCATTAATAATGTGCGTAAAACTTCCATTACCGTCTGTTCCGGAGGTATTATCGGGATGGGCGAGAAGATAGAAGATCGTTGTGATATGTTGCGTATTTTGGCCAATATGACACCACAGCCAGAAAGTGTTCCTATTAATGCATTGGTAGCGGTAGAAGGTACGCCAATGGAAGACCAAGAGCCTGTTTCTATTTTTGAGATGGTGCGTATGGTCGCAACAGCACGCATTGTAATTCCCAAAACACAGGTGCGTTTATCCGCTGGGCGAACCTCTATGTCGCCCGAAGGGCAGACACTTTGTTTTATGGCTGGAGCTAATTCTATTTTCGCGGGAGATAAATTATTGACTACGCCGAATCCAGATATTAACCAGGATAAAAAAATGTTTGATGAGCTAGGTATTGTGGCCCAAACTCCCTTCGAAAAATATCCGAAACGGGAAGTAGTAGATGCAGAAGATGCGCATTTCCATGCACTAGGTGAAAATCCTAAATGGACAAGACCTGCGCATACGATTGAGCGCAACGAATTGGCTAAAGAAAAGGGAAAGGTGCAATTGTAATTACTAAAAGAATAAAGAATAATAAGTCAAAAACTCCTGTGCGGCATGATTGCTTGGCAGGAGTTTTTTGTTTTGTATAGAATATAATTGTATAACTAATAGACTACCAAAACACGAAAAATTTCTGGGCCTTACGGAGCATGTACAAATTATTTAATCAATCTAATGGAAAATGGATAGCGATATAATTTGCCTTCCGATGCACGAATAGTGGCTACAATCACCAAGACCAATGTCATTATTCCGACTACCCAAAGTAGTAAAATACCAATGATGCTGATGAATAAAATGATACTCGCCAGTGCCATGGTAATCTGAAAATTCAAAGATTCTTTGGCATGATGGGTAACAAAGGAAGACTCATCTTTTTTTACCAATAGAATAATAAGTGGCCCTATAAACGTGCTGATCAGCGTAATGATATGCGCCAATAAGCCGAGTGTTTTTTCGTCGCTTGTAGGTGGTATTACTGGTTCTGAATCCGTACCGAGGAAAGAATTTTCTGTATTCATGGCTTTCAATTTGATAGGAAAGTTAGGAAAAATTCTTATCTTATCGCAAATTGAGGTGCTCATAATAAAAAGATTTTGATAAGAAACTTCTTTGTTGCTTGTCACTAATATCCTGTTCTTCATTTTCAAAATATTCCTTCCATTTTGTGTCGTTTCTGAAATGATTATAGAGGAGCTGCTGGTTAAAGCCTAAGCTTTTGAGATACCAATAGTTCTCCTTTTCATGATTTATATAAGTGAGATTATATTTTGTGATTAGCCAACTCCAGTTAATGGTACAATTTAAGACAATTGTAATGAAGAATACGACAAACATTTTACCTATTAAAAAGTAGTTGGACAGCTTATTTCTTATTTTTAAATAAGTAAATATCAACCCGATAACGCAAAGGAGTAGAAAAATATAAACGCCTATTCTTTTGAATGTAAGCCCTAAATGAAAAACGTATTCTGTATTTTTTGAAATGGCCGATATGGTAAGGAGCATATTTAAAGCTATCCAACAATAAGCCAATTGTTTTAGGTGCTTTGCTTTTTGATCGAAATTGAAAACCGATTTAAAGTAAAACATTATCACGCTAATGGCCATCACGATAGAAACTATAAGGGCATTGATGCTTTGATGTAATTCGCCACTTAAATTGGTATTTATGGATATATTTCCCAGTTGCTCATAGTCATAAGTGAAAATAAAAACAATTAAAAGTAGGTTTAAAAGTACCAATGAAATTTCCCCACTTCTTCGTTCAAAATCTATTTCCAAAAAATCGAAAGTTGGCTTGAATTGTTGAGAAGCTTCATAAGTCAGATGGTTATTCAATTTTCCATCTAATTCCAGCATTAGTTTTGGGGGCATCATAAACCAATAATTAAACATAAAATAAAACCCGGAAATGCTAAGGAATACAATTAATTCTACATTAAAATTGAAACGTATGTTTGTGAAAAAGGAACTAAACGTATTGTTGCTGACTACGTAAATGGCTGTAAACAGCGTAAGCAGCAAAGTGGGAATAACAAAATAAGCGATCGCTTTTTTGCTTGCTTTATTATTTACTTTTACATGGGGCAGCCATTTGCTAAAAAAAAATATACGAACTATAAAAGACGCGAAACTATAAGCCGCGAGTACCGGGTAAGTGATGATTTTTACCTGGCGATATTGTGTGTATATACCCATTATAAATAGGGAAATAAATAAGGATATAAAAGAGGCCGGATCGCCATACCAAGCGAAAGAAAATGCCGAAATAAAAACTGCCAAAGAAAGCAACCAAAACACTTTAGAGCGCTTCTCGTGAGTTGTATTTGAGTAGGAGAGCAGCCATAAAGACAAACACAGGAGGCTGTAATTGATCCCTAAATACTGGTTGTAAAACAATGCAACGTACAGCAAAATGCTGATAATAAATTGGCTGAATTTGGAGAGAGGTTTCATTTTTATTAATTTAAAAGTACTTTGAATTACAAAGTAAATGAACAAATTTTTTTATTTTTGATTAATTAATTTTCCCAGTAAATTGATGTGATTGGTGAACTCTTTTCTTCCTAATTGAGTAATTCTATAGGAGGTTTTAGGTTTCCTGTTAATAAATTCTTTTTTTGTTTCGATGTAATTTTTCTTTTCCAGGGCTGACGAGTGGCTTGCCATATTACCATCGGTGATTTGCAAAAGTTCTTTCATTTCAGTAAAATCTACCCAATCGTTGACTATTAACACGGACATAATGCCAAGCCTGACGCGACTTTCAAAGTCTTTATTTAAAGATTGAATTATATTCATTAGTCAAAAAGGGTAGGAGGTTAATTATATTTTCTATACATCTTTATCCCATATAAGATGTGCAGGAGCCCAAAACCAATGGCCCAGAAAAGCAGGCCTTTTTCAAGAAAAAACGCGGCCGCCAATCCCAATATAATTTCAAAAATTCCCAGATAATAAATTTCATCGTAGGTATATTTACTTGCATTAATAAGCGCCAATCCATAGAACAATAGCGTTGCGGGAGTGATAAATATAAAAAGCTGATGATACAATAATGCACAACAGAATATACCGCCTGCAATAAGTGGGACAAATAAATTGATAAGAAGTTGCTTAGTTGTATTTGTCCAAATTGGAAGATCTTCCTTTTTACTTTTCCTTATGGTAAAATAAATGCCTCCAAAAATGGAAAGCAACAAAATTATAATGGCGGTAACCACAAGCTGACTCACTATCTTAGTGGAGTATACAGCTCGACCACTAAAATTGTACGCATATCCGTGTAGATGAAAAATATATAGACCAATGGCTACGCCCACCAATGCAGTAATGCCCGCTAGTATACCGGATAGACCACTTAATGAAATGAATCTGGAGGAGCGTTCCATCATCGCGCGGATATGTGATAAGTCTTCCTGATGTTTATTCTTCATAAAAGTACTTTGAATTACAAAGTAAATATAGAATATTTATTTCTCCAAATAATTTATTTTGGAAAAATTATTTATACAATGCTTGAATCGTTATTTCGTTTTGCTGCATTAATACTTTTTCTTTGCCTATTAAATGCCTTTGGAGTGTTTCATCATTGTAATGTCTGAGTGTCAGCAGGCTCAGCCCTTTTTCGATTTGTACGTCGAAGTATAAACTTGCTTTTTGACCAAAACCGTCTATTTTTTCGGCAATATCGTCTACCGAGATTTGCAAACCAATGGCACCGGTTTGAATGAGGTTAGGTTTTATTTTGAGTTCATTAAAAATGGCATAAAGCTTATGCATGGGTTCATCTTCAATAAAAGAAAAATCGAGTGTCCTTAAGGAAATTAATGCCTGATTGTTTTTTAGGATAATGACCGGAGGGAGT
>NZ_JBNQGD010000244.1:0-5781 GCF_050436765.1 Arachidicoccus sp.
GTACTATTGCAAATAATATGTTTTGTTTTTGTGTTAATGAAGCCATTTGGAATGGATGAAGGTTTTGCTTCTCGTTTATCCTTTTTACTTGTAGGCCTCTGGTGGTTCGGCTTTGCACAGATTACGTTTTTCAGGTTGCCCAAAAGTAAAATAAATACGTCTAGGGAGGTTTCTGTTTTTAATAATGGATTTACCGAGTTGAGAAAAGTATGGCGACAGTTGAAGATGATGCCTGTTTTGAAACGCTACCTGTTCTCATTTTTCTTTTATAGTATGGGTGTGCAGACGGTGATGATTGCCGCTACCTTGTTTGGCAGTCAGGTGTTGAATTTAAGTGTGACCCAATTGATTGTTTGTATTTTAATCATTCAAATTGTGGCTATTGGAGGTTCTTATTTGATGGCCAAATTGTCTGAGAAATTCGGCAATATTCGGGTGCTCTCCGTTGTTGTCATAATATGGATCGGGGTGTGTGTGATGGCTTATTTTATCCAGACAGCCATTGGGTTTTATATAGTGGCGACCCTTGTAGGCATTGTAATGGGCGGCATACAGTCGCTTAGCCGTTCTACTTATTCCAAGCTGATGCCTTCAACAAAAGATACGGCTTCTTTCTTCAGCTTTTTTGATGTTTCAGAAAAGGTTGCCATTGTTATCGGTACCTTTAGTTTTGGTTTCATTCAACAGTTAACCGGTAATATGCGTTACGCTATTCTTGTTCTTATCCTTTTCTTTATCATTGGGTTTTTCGGTCTACTGTATACGCGAAAAATACAACGTTTTCATCTTTCTTAAATTATTTTAATAGAACGGGTCCAAAAATATTTTTCTAAATAATTCTAGTTTATAAAATAAACTACTTTATATTTGTGCCTTATTTATAAAAATAAATTAAAATGGAAGACAAAAATATTTCTCCCCTGGAAAGTTTAAAGGTGATAGAGCAAATGCTTGCTGCCTCACGCAATAAGTTTTATAATAATGGCTTTGCCTTTTTATTTTGGGGAGTTTTAATCATTCTTGCTTGTATAACGCAATACGTAATGATAGAAATGGGTTATGGTCACCAATCAAATTATGTGTGGCCTGTCGTGGTAATTATGGGCATAATTGTGACCTTTCTCTATTTTAGGTTTCAGCGAACAGCGGGACAACGCGCTTTTTCGCGTCTGGACGCTAATAACGGGATGATATGGATCGCCTTCGGTATTACCTATATGGTGGTTATTTTCATGTGTGTGAAAATGAATATTTACCCGGTTGGTTTTATTTGGTGTTTGTTGGGCTTTGGCATGTTTGCTTCCGGCGGTGTTTATCGATTTAAGCCCTTGTATTTTGGCGCCGTAGTTTTTTGGATAGGTGCTATTATCTCCGCATATCTCGGCAATGATACCAGTGAGCTTTTGATTGGTGCACTTACAATGTTCATCGGTTATATTATTCCCGGTTATTTATTATGGAAGAAAGCAAAAAATGAAGCAAATGTTTAAGCAATTAGATGCACTGCTACATTCTGAATTGCGCTTGGCAATTATGAGCTTGCTAGTGGGTGTAAATGAAGCAGAGTTTGGATTTATAAGGGAGAAAACGGGTGCTACTGCGGGCAATTTGAGTGTGCAATTGCAAAAGTTGGATGAAGCGGGTTATATTTCTCTGAAGAAATCCTTCAAAGGTAAATATCCACTTACAACCTGTAAAATCAGTAAAAAAGGTATTGCTGCTTTCGAAGAGTATGTTGAGGCAATAAAAAGCTACCTGAAATTTGAAGAGTAATATAAAAATTTTGTGATATTATATCGCCAAAGCATAATAACTGTTGTCTGCCGACAAGAAAATGACGATTAGCGAAAATCCATTGCTTATTGTTGTTCTCGAAATTACATTTGATTTTGAAATTCTAAATTAATAATTTAAAGATTTGCTTGATGAAAAAGCCAATATTATTGGTGCTACTTTCTTTATGTATTGTCTCTTGTTTTGCGCAAACGATTATTGAAGGCACCATAAAAGATAAGAGAATGAAACCGATCGTTGGTGCCAGTATTGCTATTAAAAATTCTTATGATGGAGCAGTCTCCGATAGCGCGGGCCGTTTTAAGTTTACTACCTCCGGGCAAGAAAAAGACACTTTACTGGTTACATCCACCGGTTATGAAGATTTTGATGAAGTATTGGAAACTGGTAAGTCCACTGATCTGAATATTGTTTTAAAAGAAGCGATTAACGAGCTGAATGCGGTGACGGTTACTGCCGGCGCATTTTCCGCGGGGGATGCTAAAAAAGGTGTAGTCTTGAGCGCATTAGATATCGTAACGACTGCTACCAACGGAGATATAACTACTGCATTGCGGACTTTGCCGGGTGCGCAGCAAGTTGGGGAACAGGAAGGTCTGTTCGTGAGGGGCGGTACCGGAGACGAAACTAAGCAATATATGGATGGTGCTGTAATTAGTAATCCTTATTTTAGGGGGCCTCCGGAGATCACCCAGCGTGGTCGTTTTAATCCATTTTTGTTTAGCGGAACCGTATTTAGTACAGGCGGCTATTCTGCTATATATGGCGATGCACTTTCTTCGGTTGTTTTGCTGACAAGTAACGCATTACCTGATAAGTCGGAAGTGGATTTATCGGTCTCGCCATTGTTTTTGGGAGCGGGTACACAACAATTATCTAAAAGTAAAAAGTCTTCTTTTGGATTAAATTATGGCTATACCAATGTTTCCTTATATTTTGATGTGATAAAAACAAAACCTGATTTTTTTAAAGCACCACAATATCATACGGCGGACTTTAATTATCGTGTGAAGACTAAATGGGGTGGGATGATTAAGTATTATACATCTTTTGGTTATAATAAAGTTGGCATGCGCAATCAGGATGTGGACAGCCTCTATTTAAAAGATCAGTTCGATGTTAAGAGTGCTAATTGGTACAATAACCTGAACTGGATAGAAAATTTGGGCAAGCGTTGGAAAATGTATTGGTCAAATAGTTTTAGTATCAATTCAGATAAAATAAAAGAACAAATTGTCGATGTAAGTAATCGGCCGAAACAGTTTGATACGAATACCTATTGGATGAATTTGAAGAATTTTGACTTAAAAAATAGTACCGATAATTTGCAGTCTAGAATTGTTTTTGAAAAAAAATTGGAACACCTAAATGCGATTCGTTTTGGTGGAGAATACAATTATGAAGCTGCCAACCTTTTATACAACAATTATCCCGTTAATTTACAAGATAATTATGGCGCATTGTTTGCGGAAACGGACACTTATTTTTCTAATCATTTTATGATGAAATTAGGGGGTAGAGGTGAATATTCTACTTTGCTCCAGCAGAGCAATTGGTCTCCACGTCTTTCTTTTGCCTATAGCTTGGGGGCAAATGCGCAGATGTCGGCGGCTTATGGTATGTTCTATCAAAAGCCCGAAACCATGTTTTTGATGTATAATCGTCATCTGGATTTCACCAAGGCTACTCATTATATAATCAATTATCAAAAGACAGGAGACAGACAATTATTTCGCATCGAAGCCTACTATAAAGATTATGATAAACTAATTAAAACTGTTCCTTTAAAAAATGGGACATTTACTTATAATAATAACGGTTCGGGTTACGCAAAGGGAGTTGATATCTTTTGGAGAGATAAGAAAACTTTTAAGAATTTTGAATATTGGGTGAGTTATTCCTATCTAGATACTAAAAGAGATTATTTAAATTATTCTGAAACTTTGCAGCCTGACTATGCCACACCGCATACATTTTCGGTAGTAGGAAAGAAGTTTTTTCAAAAGCTAAAAACACAAGTGAATTTGACTTATAGTTTTGCTACAGGCCGCCCTTATTATCATTTTATGCCCAACAGCAATCATGGCTATGATTTAACTGACAAGGGTGCAACAATTGATTATAATAATGTGGGATTAAGTGTAGATTATCTACCCAATTTAGGGAAAGCAAATGCCAAAAGCAATATTATCATTGTGGCGACCATTAGCAATCTATTGGACAATAAACAGATTTATGGTTATAATTATTCCTACAATGGTTCTTATAAAACCCCCGTACTTCCTTCAGCCAGACAATTCTTCTTTATAGGTGTATTTTTTACGTGGGGCGTTGATCGCTCTCAACAGATTATCAACGATAATCTTTAAATTTAATAATATTAAAAATCAAAAAAATGAAAAAACTGATTCTTCCCTTAGCGATATTGTTGGGCGTTTCAACAGTATTTGCACAATCCGCCAAGTATGAAGGCGCGATGAAATCCAATTTGTCTTTGTTGAAAAATGCAAAGACTTCAGCGGATTATTTAAATGTATCCGGTGCATTTGAAAGAATTGCCAGTGCAGAGAAAACCCAGTGGCTACCTTATTATTATGCGGCTCTGGCGCAACTGGATGAAGGGATGAACGACCCGCAAGCAGACAAAGATGCTATCGGGAAAAAAGTAGATGAGTTGCTTACTTCGGCAGAGGCCATCGACAAAAATGCAGAGCTGAGTGTTTTACATTATTATAATGAAACGATGGAAATGACGGTAAACCCACAAGAACGGTGGCAAACTAGTGGAGTGGCAATGGCTAAATATGTTAAGCAGACGATGGAACAGGACGCTACTAATCCGAGAATTTATTTTTTAATGGGAGAAAATATATTTCATACACCAGAGAATTTTGGAGGTGGGAAAGAAAAAGCAAAGCCTATTTTTCAAAAATCCGTAGATTTGTTTGCAACGTTTAAACCTGCAAGTGATATTTCACCGAACTGGGGTAAACAGTTGGCTGAAAAAATGCTGGAAGAATGCGATAAATAGCACTTGGGGAGCTATGATAATGAAATTGTGGGTAAAAATAAAATGAATCATAATTTCGGATATGGATAATAAAATAAACTATGGTATTGATGCACCAAAAGTAATACGCAATTTATTGATGATAGGTTTCGTGGCTTTGTTGGCTGGGCTTGCAGCAATTCCGTTGTTAGGCATTTCCTGGTTATTGATGCTGGCCGGTACATTTATCTACACCGGCTTTTTTTGTCTAGCTGAGGGGCTACTGATGATTTGGTATAGCAAATATGGTAAATTGAAACATCGGGACAGAATGTTGAAATTATTTTCATTCTCCGGAAGAGAAAAGGTTTTGGACATAGGCACCGGCCGGGGGTTATTGATGATTGGTGCGGCTAAACATTTGCCTGAGGGCCGGTCCGTAGGCATTGATATATGGAATGCAGAAGACCTGAGTGGTAATAATTTTGAGAGTGCAATGCAAAATGCGCGTCTGGAGGGGGTGTCAAATAGAGTAGAAGTGCTAAATGAAAATATTATACGAACTTCTTTTGAAAGCGCCAGTTTCGATTTGATTTTGAGTAATCTCTGTTTGCATAATATATACGAAAAGGAAAGCAGAAAAGCGGCCTGTGAAGAAATTTACAGGTTACTAAAGCCAGGGGCCAAAGCCATTATTTCTGACTTTAGGCATACGGCTGTTTACAAAAATATTTTTGAACAGTTAGGGATGACGGTAAAAAAACATGGGCCTTTTATTTTCAATACTTTTCCACCACTCACTATAATCGTCGCGGAAAAAAATTGAGGCTAGGGTTGTTCTATTAAATGATGAAACCACACCTCTGTAGCGTCGTTGGGCACTGCATTGTAATTAATGTGTAGCTCTTCTCCTTTTTTCCTGTTTTGAACACTTTTCGGTAGTCAAAAACACAACTAGTTGATATTGAATTAATTAAGCTTATATTTTTGCTAATTTT
>NZ_JBNQGD010000245.1:0-13215 GCF_050436765.1 Arachidicoccus sp.
ACAATAACATCAAGTAGTGGGGCGGCTTTAGAAGGGGCTTCTATTAAAGCGGTGCATACGCCGTCCGGAACTTCTTATGCGACTTTTTCCCGAGGTGGAGGCAATTTCTCATTGCCGAACCTTAGAGTAGGGGGGCCTTATACATTAGAAGTTAGTTATGTGGGTTTTACTCCTCAGAAAGTTGAGGATATAACACTTAAGCTGGGTGAATCTTTTAATATCGCTTTAGTTCTAAAGGAATCAGAAGGGGAAAATGCAGTTGTTACTGTAACATCTGCGAAGACAAAAGCTAGCTTGAAAACAGGAGCAAATACGGTAATTTCTACAGCAATGATTGGAGAGATGCCTACTATATCTCGTTCAATTACAGACTTGACGAAGTTAACACCACAAGCTAGCGGCAACAACTTTGCTGGTCGTGACGGTAGGTATAACAACTTGCAGGTCGATGGGGTAAACTTAAACAACAACTTTGGATTGTCATCGGATTTAGCTCCTGGTAGCGGAAACCCGATTTCAATTGATGCCTTAAGTCAAGTTTCTGTCAATATTGCCCCATTCGACGTTAGACAATCTGGATTTACAGGGGCGGGAATTAATGTTGTTACCAAAAGTGGTACAAATGAATTTCATGGGACTGTTTATGGATTGAATAGAAACCAAAACGACTATGGCTATAAAGTAAATGGTTCTACGCTTTCAAAAACGCCCAGTCAAAATTCTATTATTGGCGCAAGTGTTGGCGGACCCATAATTAAAAATAAATTATTTTTCTTTATTAATGCGGAGTCTGAAAAGTCTTCTATACCGGGCATTACTTATGTTGCAAGTGGTTCATCCAATTCAGGAAATCCTTCGTCTACAAGTTTGGCTGATCTTAAGACTGTTTATAATTTTGTCAAAAATACATATGGTTACGATTTAGGAGCTTACGACAATTTCCCCAACTTTGATTCCAAGAATAGAAAGCTTTTAGCAAAAATCGACTGGAACATCAATACTGCCAATAAATTGACCTTAAAATATTCTGATTATAAAGGAAACGACGTTTCTCCATTAAATAGTTCAAGTGTACCACAAAATGGGAAAATTATAGTTACCGGTGGACCTGCAAACGGTTACACTCGCCTGCCAAATAGTAGATTTGGATCTGCATCTATGGCTTTTAGCAATTCAAATTATATCACTAACCATATTGTTCAAACAGGTTCATTGGAGTTTGACAGCAGAATTAATAACCAACTTTCTAACCAGTTCTTAGCTACCTATACACATGTTTCTGACATACGCGAGCCGGTAGGAGGGAAGGTATTTCCTACCGTTGATATATTTGATGGTACAGGTCAAAACTATATTAGCTTAGGTACGGATCCATTCACAAACAATAACCAATTATTAAACAATATTCTAAACTTCACAGATAATATTACATACTACGCCGGTGCGCATACCATTACAGGTGGTGTAAGTTTTGAAAGACAAAAAGTTGGTAATATGTTCATGGGAGGTTCGCAAGGACATTATGTTTTCGATTCATTAAATGCTTTTTTAAACCAGCAACAACCCGCATATTATGGGTATACCTATTCAGTAGTGCCCGGTCAAAAAGCGGTTTTCTCTGCTAATTTGGTAATGTCTCAGTTAGGCGTTTATTTGCAGGATGAATATAAAATGAATCAAAATTTTAAATTGACTTATGGATTGCGGGTAGATATGCCAATTTATGGCGCTAAACCAATTGATAACCCATCAATTGATGCGTTGGAGTTTCCTGATGCTCATGGCAAAATGATACATTACAATACAGGTGCTTGGCCTAAAAATTCTCCTTTATTCTCACCTAGAGTTGGATTTAATTGGGATGTGAAAGGAAACGGTTCTTTAATTGTACGTGGCGGAACGGGTATCTTCTCCGGAAGGATTCCATTTGTATTCTTAACAAATATGCCATCTAATAGTGGCGTGTATCAAAATGCGGTATACTTAAATACTAAAGCGGAGTTAGATGCTGCTGGTATTAGTAAGTTTAACCCGAACATTGATGCTTACGCAAATTCTGCAGCTTTTCCAAAAGCACCACAAACTACAACCCCTCCGCAAAGTTTTGTTTTAATAGATCCTAATTTTAAATTTCCTCAGGTTTGGAGGACAAATTTGGGGGCCGATAAAGACTTAGGTAATGGATTTAAGGCAACGATAGATTTGATGTATACGAAAGATTTGAAAGGTGTTGTAATGCGCAATCCTAACTTAAAAGCACCTACAGGCCATTTTAAGGGAATTGATCAAAGAAGCTATTATGATGTAAGTCCGTTACCTACATATTATAATGGACTAGGTACACCAATTGTATTGGAAAATACGACTAAAGGACATTCCCTTGCGGCAACGGCACAAATTTCGAAGTCATTCGCTAATGGTTGGTTCGGATCAGTCGCTTATACTTATACAGCAGCAAAAGAAATCAGTCCCAATCCTGGTTCAAGAGCTACTTCTGCCTGGCAAGCAATTTATAATGTAAATGGACCGAATGATCAGGTTTTAGGAAATTCTCAATACGCGGTTCCGTCAAGAATAGTTGCGAATTTATCTTATACAATAGACAAAGGCATCTTTAATCTTCCTTCTACATTCTCTGTATACTATGAGGGTACTGCACAAGGCAAATATAGTTTTGTGACAAATGGTTCTATGGTGGGTGATGGTAACTCAAACCTAATCTATATTTACAAAACTGGGGCAGATGTTCCATTTGTTGCTACTGGATCCTACACAGTTGCACAACAACAAGCAGCTTACGACCAATTTGTTGGAAGTAGCAAGTATTTATCCAAACACAAAGGGGGGTATGCAGATCGTAATGCTGCAACGACACCTTGGTTTAATGAAGTGGACGTGAAGTTTGTCCAAGATTTGTTTGTTCGTCGTGATGCAAAAGGAGCCGTTAAAAATGAATTCCAGTTTACCGTGGATATTCTTAATTTACCGAATATGCTCAATAGTAATTGGAAGAATTGGGGCTACAAACAGATGTATTCAATCAATAATCCTCTAAAATATGTAGGTATTGATGCGAATGGTGCACCTAAATTTAATATGAATACTTATAATGGCGCATTGGCAACAGACGCTTATACAACTAATAATTCTTTGTCTAGTACATATAGTATGCAATTAGGTCTAAGATTTACTTTCTAACACCATTTACTTTCCTTAATGGAATATTCATTCAAAAGCCGGCAATTTGTCGGCTTTTGTTTTAAGACAGTATTTTTATTCTTATCCAATGAGGAAGTTATTTTAACTTTGAAAGGTCAATACATTCATTACCACTGAACATTTCTTAGAATGAAAAATTACGATACTGTTAGCGAAGCTGTCAACGATTTAATTAATAGAGGTTACACACACGATTTTAATATCAAAGAAGAATGCATTGTCTGTGGGAACACGGGTGTTTCCTTATCTCCTGATGATTTTGAAATAGATGAAGTATATCGTTTCGAAGGTGAAACCGATCCGGGGGACGAGATGATAGTGTATGCTATTTCAGCTAAACATGTTGTTGCAAAAGGTGTTTTAGTTAATGCTTTTGGAACTTATTCAGATGCTGAAACTTCTCGCATTGTAAAACGCTTATATCTTTCTCATTAGTACTATTTGTTTAATTGTGCATACTCCCACAGAGTACAGTATTTTTTAACAGAGGGAAGGATTCCCTTATTTTAATCTTATTGATATCAGCCTTATCTCAAAGAAGATGGTTGCTGATTTTTCAATAAAAAAAGATAAAAAACTCTTTTATTTATAAAATATTTTTTTACCTTTGTGCCGAAATAATAAAACAGATGTTTTCAAAGACTTGTGAATATGCAATTAGGGCGATTATTTTCATTGCATGGCAATCGAAGGAGGGTAACCGAACTTCTATTAGGGATATTGCAAAAGGGATCGATTCGCCTGAACATTTTATCGCAAAAATATTGCAGGAAATGAGCCGGAAAGGTTTTGTTAATTCAACAAAAGGCCCCAATGGAGGCTTTTATATGGATAAAAAGACATTAAAAACGACTATTGCGGATATTGTCAATCATTTTGACGGACAAAAAGTGTTTACTGCTTGCGCTCTTGGATTACAACAATGCTCCGAAACCAAACCTTGCCCACTTCATCAAGAATATAAACCCATACGCAAACGCATTAATGATATGCTTAGCTCGGCGCAAATAGGTGTCATTAGCGACGAAATTAACTGGGAAGCAACTTATTTAAAGCTGAAATAAGCTTTTAAAAAATAAATAAAGATAAAAAGGTGTTATTATCTATTAAAAATGAGATAAAAATGAACAGTAAACCTAAATCCAAGTTGAGCAAATTTTTCGCTACACTGCTTTTGGTAATGCTTAAACCAGGCATTTCGTTGTATGCGCAAACAACATCCCCCTCGCTACAGGAGTCTTCCGTTACTAGTATTGGTTTATGGATGTTTTTAATACTGATGATAGTTGCTGTTTTAGCTGTACTTATTTGGTTGAAAAATAGCGTCGCGGAAATTAATCAAACAACAAGAGATTTAAAGAAACCCATCGAAGAAGAAAAACTGAATCAATATATGAAGAATTTCGATAGTACCCAGATAGATACTTTTTTGAAATTTAAAGATGCACAAAAGAAATCTGTTAAAGGCAGCAGCACAAAAATGCCCATTATTCTATTGATCGCAACACTGCTATTACCCGCTACTTCACTATTTGCACAAACGACGAGTTCTGCGCCTCCGAAATCATTATTGGGTGAGGGAGGAATTATTATTACAATAATACTTATTTTAATTCCATTATTGTTGGGGCTAATATTGATGGCCGTAAAAACCACCAATGTATTAAGGCAATTTAAGAATAAAAGAAAATTAGAAGAAGCTCAAAAAATTGCTGAGAAGCTGCAGACAACGACCGATGAAACATTCCGAGAATCCCTGGAAAAAAGAAAAGCCGCATTAGATTTCCAGTTATCCCGTAATGAATTGTCCGGTTTGGCGGCTGCTGAAGATGAAAAAGGATTATTAAATATTAATACAAATGCAGAAATCGCAGTTGTAAACCCCAAAAAGAAAGCGACTAAACGACCCAACGTCGATCCCGCCTTGTCCAAAATGATACTTTGGTATATTGGATGTGCTGCCTTTTGGTTGGTACTGGGGACTTCCGTTGGTGAATATCTGGGTATAAAATTTGTCGCTCCCGATGTCGATCATGTAAGCTGGCTAAGCTTTGGACGCCTAAGGCCGGTGCACACCAACATGGTTTTCTGGGGATGGGCTTCCTTAGCGATGTTAGGCTTGGGTTATTATATTGTTCCTAGAGTAGGTAACAATAAATTGGCTAGCATGAAACTAGGCTGGTGGACCCTAATTTTAATAAATCTTACCGTCATCTTTGGCTCTATTTCCTTAATGGCAGGCATTAATAATGGTGGCGGAGAATATAGAGAATATATATGGCCGATAATGTTACCATTTGCAGTGGGATTGGTTTTAACCTTAATTAATTTCTTAAAGACCATCGCAAAACGTAAAACGACAGAAATATACATAGCCAACTGGTACATTGTGGCTGCAATTATTTTTACAATAGTTATCGCATTGGTCGCCTATCTGCCCTGGTGGCAGGACGGTTTAGGCGAAACTATTGCGCAGGGATATTATATGCACCAAGGGGTGGGCATGTGGTTTATGCTTTATACTTTGGGCGTGGTATATTATTTCTTGCCACAGCAACTAAATAAACCAATTTATTCTTACAGTTTAGGTATTCTTGCTTTCTGGACTCAAATTCTTTTCTATACTTTAATTGGCTCTCACCATTTCGTTTTCAGCCCTATTCCTTGGTGGTTGCAGACGGTGGCTATTGTAGGAAGTATGGGGATGGTTATTCCCGTTATTGCAGGTACAACTAACTTCCTGATGACTTTTAAAAGTGGATGGCATAAGATTGCCGGCAGCTATACTTTGCCATTTTTCTTAGTAGGTATTATCTGTTACTTCACAGGTTCATTGCAAGGAACTGCCGAAGCTTTCCGCTCTACGAACCTGATGTGGCACTTTACGGATTTTACAGTGGCGCACTCACACTTAACAATGTATGGTATTATTTGTTTCTTTATGTGGGCTGGTATTTACGCACTTGTTCCAAGGTTAACCGGCAAAGAACCTCCTCAGATTTTGGTGGGTGCCCATTTCTGGTTGGCATTAATAGGAATGTTATTTTATACGGTACCACTAATGCTAGGAGGAACATTGAAAGGCTTGATGTGGATGCAGGGGAAACCTTTCATCGATGGGGTCGTGCTTATGGGACCTTACTGGCTATGGCGAGCTATCGGGGGTAGCCTGATGTGGTTGTCTCATATTTTCTTTGCTTATAATTTGTATAAAATGCTCTCAAAATCTAAAACGGTAGATGTGAAGGAAACTGCAATTGCGAAGCTTGTAGAAAATTGATAACCGTTTACTAAAAGAGAAGTAAAAAATTATTAACTATAATCATAATAAATAATGGAATTTTTTGATAATCATAAAAAGCTTTTTGGCGCAGCGGCTGCATTTTTTATTGGGCTCACGATTCTGGTAGCCATCGTGCCGGCATTTCAAAATCAAAATAATAACCGTCCATTGCCTAATGCTGTAGCTTTAAGCCCTGCTGCTGTTAAAGGAAAGGCTTTGTATGTGGCCAACGGCTGTGTGGCCTGCCACACGCAACAGGTGCGCGATATTGATATGGACAAAGTTTGGGGGTCCCGGCCAAGTATTGCGGCTGACTATGCCGGTGATCATCGTTTAAGCGCTTGGCAAAATACTGCTACTTTAATGGGTACAGAACGTACCGGTCCGGATCTTACAAATATCGGGGAACGCCAGCCAAGTAAAGACTGGAATTTGGTACACTTATTTAATCCAAGAATTGTTGTAAAGGAGTCGGTGATGCCGGCTTATCCCTGGTTGTTTATTTATAAAGATTCGGCTGCCAGGGGGGATGTTGTGGTGAACGTACCTAAAGAATATATGAATGGAAAAACAGGGAAATATGTTGCTTCAAAAAATGCAATGTACCTGATAGCTTATTTGCAATCCTTAAAACAAACCAAATTGCCTGACGGCACTCCTTCTCCGGAATTTTTATATAAACAAAAAGTTGCAGCGGCAGCCGGTGGTGCAGCTGGCAAGCCGGATGGAGCTGCATTGTATACCGCTAATTGTCAAAGTTGCCACCAAGCGAGCGGAGAAGGGTTGCCTGGTGCATTCCCTCCTTTAAAAGGGAGCTCCGTTGTTACGGGGGATAACTTAGAATTGTATGTGGGTATTATTATGGGGGGGTATACCGGCCGTGAAAAAGAAGGTTTTGGCGCAATGCCTCCGGTGGGTACAAATGCCAATCTTACAGTAGATGAGGTTGTTGCCATTATGAATCATGAACGTACAAGCTGGGGCAACAATGCGAAAGAGGTTACTGTCGCACAAGTAAAACCACTGTATGAAGTAGACAAATTAAAAGCCCCGCAGCCCTAAGTCAATATAAATATTTAAAAACATTTTAAATAGACTAAGAATGAAAAAATATATATTTCTGTTGGCGGTTTGTTTAAGCGGTTTTGCAGCGAAAGCTTGCGAAATCTGCGAAAAACAACAGCCTAGAATATTACGCGGTATTACGCATGGGGGTGGCCCCAGCAGTAATCTCGATTATGTAGCTATCTTTATCATGGTTCTTATTACAGTAGCCACCCTATTTTTTTCTATAAAATGGATTATCTATCCCGGTGAGAAATCAAATTCCCATATTAAAAGAAGTATTTTAAACGAAGAATAACATGGAACCAAAAAGTACCGTTTTTATCTTTATCGACAATGAAACGAAGCCTATTGCTGAATTTAAAGCACCTGTAAATTTTGAATTGGATACTACCAAACTGGTAGATGGTCAACATACTTTAAAAATTGTAAGCAAGGGTTCTGACGGGATAGAAGGCGTGAGGTTAGTACCTTTTGAGGTACGTAATGGTCCCGCTATTTCAATAGAAGGGATTCGCGAGAATGCGGTGGTGGATGGGATATTGCCACTAATGATTAACGCTTATAGCAAAGGAAACTCTAAGGAGTTTAATATTATTGGTAGTGAAACACCCCATAGCATTCCTTCTTGGGTATGGATTTTGATCATCGGTTTCTTTGGTTGGGCTATGTATTATTTATTTACGTACATTCATTTAAAGCAATAAAGGTTTATGTTGGATCGGAAAGAAATATTATCAATTGAGGATATTAAATTATTAGTGGACACTTTCTATGAAAAAGTTCGAAAAGATGCGTTGATAGGACCCATTTTTGAGGATAAAATTCAGGATCGTTGGCCAGAGCATCTGGAGAGGATGTATCGGTTTTGGCAGACGGTCTTACTAGAAGAACATACTTATTTTGGAAGCCCTTTTCCCCCGCATGCGCAATTGCCTGTCGTATGGGAACATTTTGAAAGATGGTTAAGTCTGTTCAATAGCAATATTGACGATCAGTTCTCCGGCAAAATTGCCGAAGAGGCAAAATGGCGGGCGAATAAAATGGCTGAGATGTTTTACTATAAAATTCGGCATTACAGAAACACGGATGCCCGTCCTCTTTTTTAGGTTATTATAATTTTTACTTACGACGAAGTTTTTCGTGATACACTATTTAAAATGAAATCGAATAAAAAATATGGATTCGCTGTAGCGGCAACGTTTATTTGGATCGGGTTTTTATGCGCTATTAGTTTCATGGAAGCCTGGCTTAAATTTCGTGCGCCGGGCGTTACTATTGAAATCGGACTAGGTATTGGTAAGTTAGTATTTGGTGCATTAAACAAAGTAGAAATAGTTTTAGCCCTGATCATACTTTTTAATCTGTTGCTTAACAAATCTAAGCAGCTTTCGGTGGCCAGTATATTCTTTTATGTGGCATTTGTTATTGTTCTTTTGGAAACCTTTTGGGCTTTACCCGCATTAGATAAAATTGCCAACCTAGTCATTCATGATCAACCATTACCTCCTTCAAACCTTCATATATATTATGTTGTAATGGAAGTAATCAAATTGGGTTGCCTTATTCTTTTTGGTATTCAATTGCTTAATGGTAGCAATGTATCAAATTCTCTAAAAAAAGAAATATGAAAGATTTAAATGAAAATTCTATTGTAGGCTCGGTTGTAGCTGACGATTATCGTACGTCAAACGTATTTATAAAATATGGTATTGATTTTTGTTGTCAAGGTAATCGCTCCGTTGCTGATGCTTGCAAAGCTGAAAATCTAAATACCAATGAAGTAATAGATGCCTTAAAGCAGCAATTGGAAAACCCTTCCGCCGGAGCCACAGCGGACTATGAGAGTTGGCCATTGGACTTTCTCGCCCAACATATAGTACAGAAACATCACAAATATGTTACGGAAAAAATTCCGGTGATAAAAGGGCTGCTTGAAAAAATTGTACAGGTACATGGTGCAAAGCATCCCGAACTTAAGCAAATAGCAACTTTATTTGATATTTCAGCGGGTGAATTTACCATGCACATGAAAAAAGAAGAATTAATGCTGTTTCCTTTTATTCGTAAGATGGTGATTACAAAAGAAACGAATGGTGAACTACCGGTTGCTCATTTTGGTACTGTCGAGAACCCCGTTCGAATGATGATGCAAGATCATGATGGTGAAGGTGAACGTTTTCGGGAAATAGCAGCATTGAGCAATAATTATATGCCGCCAGCGGATGCCTGCAATACCTACACAACGACCTATAAATCTTTAAAGGAATTTGAAGAAGATCTACATTTGCATATTCATCTGGAAAATAACATTTTATTCCCTAAAGCTATTGCCTTAGAAAAGGAGTTTTCAAAGAATAAATGATAATTTTTGATAAGCTATGACGAAGATATCGGTATCCATAAAACGTGTTTATGAACCAATCGATGATAAAGATGGTTATCGCATTTTGATAGATCGATTGTGGCCTCGAGGCATCAAGAAAGAAACAGCGGGCCTGGATGCATGGATGAAAGAACTAGCACCGTCAACTTCGCTGAGAAAGTGGTTTAATCATGACCCAGAAAAATGGGCAGCATTTGGCGAAGCATATCAAGAAGAGCTAAAGCATCAAAAGGAGGCCATTAAACAATTACTTGATGCGATAAAAAAACACAAAATTGTTACACTTTTGTATGGAGCTAAAGATGAAAAACACAACCAGGCATTGGTGCTGCAAAAATATTTACAATCTCAGCTGAAATAAAACAATATGACTAGAAAGCCCATAAAGAGAAGTCCACAGATACTGCCACTTTCACGTGAACATCATTTTAGTCTTTTATTCTGTTGGAAGATACGGCAGGGGTTAAAAAAGAATGTTGAAAAAGAACGCATTATAAAGTATGTTGATTATTTTTATCATCATTTTATTTTGCCGCATTTTGGTGAAGAGGAGAAGGTGCTTTTTTGTTTATTGAAAGACGAAAAAGTGGATAAGGCGCTCAATGAACATACTTCTATTAAACAATTAACAACTTCTATTTTAAATGCTGGGCAGAACGCCAACTCTGACGACATAGAGGAATTGGCAAGATTAGTAGACTTACACACCCGTTACGAAGAAAGGGAATTATTCCCTTATATCGAAGAAAGACTCTCCTTATCACAACTAGAAGAAGCGGGACGCCAATTAGGAGAATCAGAAATCTTATCTGATGATTTTGAGGACGAGTTTTGGGTAAATAAATAATTACGCAGCTGTTCTATGCAGCTCTAAAGTTGTTTTTGACATGGTGAAATACCGGTACAGGTCTACTATTGTCCCTAATATTCTTTTACCCGCCTTTTTACATTTGACAAATCTCCGATTCCGAATTACTTTTGCACTTAACTATGTTGACAAAAAGAATCATTCCTTGTTTGGATATCAAAGAGGGAAGAACAGTAAAAGGTGTAAATTTTGAAGGTCTGCGTGATGCAGGTGATCCAGTAGAATTGGGAAAACTATACGCCCAACAAGGTGCTGATGAGTTGGTTTTTCTGGATATAACCGCAACTATTGAGAAGAGAAAAACTTTGCGCGAATTGGTCAGTAAGATTGCACACAATATTAATATTCCCTTTACAGTTGGAGGCGGAATCAGCAGTGTAGAAGATGTAAGTTTGCTATTGCAAAATGGGGCTGATAAGACTTCCATTAATACTTCCGCTTTTAGAAACCCACAATTGATAAGCGATTTGGCGAAAGAGTTCGGTAGCCAATGTGTGGTATTGGCTATTGACACCAAAAAAGAAGCGGATGGTGAATGGTATGTATATCTGAACGGTGGTCGCGTTAAAACCGATAGCAAATGTGTAGATTGGGCAAGGCAGGCCGTGGATTTAGGTGCAGGGGAGATCTTGCTTACCTCAATGAATCACGATGGCACTAAACAGGGTTTTGCTATTGACATCACAAAGACTTTGTCTGAGACGTTGTCAGTACCTGTAATTGCAAGTGGCGGCGGCGGAAAAATAGAACACTTTGTGGATGTATTTAAAACGGCTCATGCTGACGCTGCGCTTGCTGCAAGCATCTTTCATTTTAAAGAAGTGGAAATACGAAATTTAAAACTGACATTAAAAGAAAATCATATTCCGGTAAGAATCTAATGGGGATGAATGATAAAGGGTCAGGAATTCCCAACTTCCAAAGTTGGATAAAAAGAACCGGTAAAAGAAAACTGATAAAAAATGGAAATAAATTACGCAAAATATAGTGATGGCCTTGTACCTGCTATTATTCAAGACACCTGTACCAATAAAGTATTGATGCTAGGTTTTATGAATGAAGCAGCTGTAGAAAAAACGCTAGAACTACAGAAGGTAACCTTTTTCAGTCGCAGCAAAAATCGCCTGTGGACCAAAGGGGAGGAGAGTGGTAACTTCCTTTTATTGAAAGACCTACAAGTCGACTGTGATAACGATACACTGCTTGTGAAAGTCACACCTGTTGGACCGGTTTGTCACACGGGGGCAGACACTTGCTGGAATGAAGAAAACAGCACCAGTAATTTTTTGCAGCAGCTTGAAGATATTATTCAACAAAGAAAAGAATCAGCCGCCGAGAATTCTTATGTCGCCAGCCTGTTTAAAAAAGGTATCAATAAGATTGCACAAAAAGTAGGCGAAGAAGCCGTGGAAGTGGTGATTGAAGCAAAAGATAATGATGAAAACTTGTTCTTAAATGAAAGTGCTGACTTGCTGTTTCACTATCTTATTTTGTTAAATGCAAAAGGATATTCTTTAAAAGATGTTACGAATATATTGGAGCAAAGACACAAATAGCCTTTGCCAACTGACATGAAAAAAATGCTCTTACTTTTTTTATTGTTCCCTGTTTTAACGCGCGCGCAACATGTGTTAAATGAAATATATTCGAGTGAGAATTCTGCTTGGTATAATGCTTCCTTTAAACAGTTGGAAGATAGCGTAATGTTTTATCAGAATGCCGCAAAACTGCCACAGATTCCGTTGGAACGAAAATTAAGTATAGATAAATATCAAGCGCGGCTACAGGTCTTTCGTGATAGTATGCGTCATTTTGTGGCTTTACATAAATTAGATGACAAAGGAGCCAAGGCGCTGCTTATTGATTGCTTTAGACAAACTGATGTAACACTAGATACCTTGGCATCAATGGCTGCAATGCTTACCGGAGAAGGCTTGCAGAATACGTATGCAGCATACTTATTCAAAGAGATAGAGGGGCGGCAGAATAATGAAGTGGGGAAAGTGTTTATTCCTTTTTCAATGCCTGATGCTAGTGGTAAAGTAGTCTCTTCACACGATTATGCCGGAAAATATAAGCTTGTTCTTTTTTGGGCAAGCTGGTGTGTTCCGTGTCGCGCAGAAATTCCTGGACTATTAAGGACCTATCATCAATTAAAAAATAATGGTCTGGAAGTACTCGCAGTTTCGGTCGATGAAAAAAAAGCCAACTGGTTAAAGGCCATCGCCCATGATAAAACAGATTGGGTAAACTTATTTGATGGTAACGCCTGGAATACGATTGTTGCCCGTAATTATGCGATTCATCTCATCCCGCAAAACCTGCTGATAGATCCGTCTGGAAAAATAATTGCGAAGAATATTTCCGCTTCCGGTTTGATTAAATTATTAGGTA
>NZ_JBNQGD010000246.1:0-6691 GCF_050436765.1 Arachidicoccus sp.
GACTCACCACCGAATAGCGCGGTTCCGCTTCGTTTCAGCACAGGTTCTAATATGCCGGACACATCTGGAGCTCCACCCCTATTGACAGATTAACAAATGATATCGTTGGCAAGATTTTGCGAACGAATAAAGCATTGACTTTTCACAAAGATCTTCTTGGCTTTTGAAATACTAATTGATAAAAAATTATGAAAAATAATAAATTACCGAAGTATGCCCGATGGCTTCTCGTTTTGTGTAGTCTTCTGACTTTTATCGTTCTATACTTTCCTTTCTGGCAAATTCAACTATCTGCACCGCAGTATCCAGAAGGATTGGTATTGCTCATTTATGCCAATAAACTGGCCGGAAATGTAGATATCATCAACGGGTTAAACCATTATATAGGGATGAAAACATTACATACCGCCGACTTCTTTGAATTTAGTATACTGCCCTATATCATTATTTTTTTTGTTTTAGCACTTTTGTTGACAGCGATTATCAGAAAAAGAATATGGCTCCATATAATTTTCTTTTTATTTATTTGTTTCGGCATTACCGCGATGATCGACTTTTGGAAATGGGATTATAATTACGGACATAATTTAAATCCAAATGCAGCAATTGTCGTTCCCGGAATGGCCTACCAACCGCCCCTGATAGGTTATAAGCAATTACTCAATTTCGGGGCATATTCTATACCCGATATTGGCGGATGGCTATTTATAGTAGTGGGCATTATTTTGTTAGCACTTGTGATCTTAACGAGGAAGTCTAAAAAACTTTGGACAAAAAAGATAAAAACGGGCGGTGTCGTTTTACCCATACTTTCCCTTCTGTTAGCTAGCTCTTGTAATCCACCAATGGAGCCCATTACTGTTGGTAAGGATCACTGTGATTTTTGCAAAATGCCCTATAACGATAATCGCTTTGGCGCTGAGATAGTTACCAGCAAGGGAAAGATTTATAAGTTCGACGATGCACATTGCGTGCTAGCATTTATGCGCGAATCCGCCTTTAAGCATGAGAAAGGTTATGCCGTTTATTTCGTTAACTTTTTAGATAACCATTCATTAATCCCGGCAAAAACTTCTTACTTTCTAAAGAGCGATGCACTCAGAAGCCCCATGAATGGCAATATCGCCGCTTTCGATAAAGAACAGCGTTTGCAATTGATAAAAAGTAAATACCCGGGAATTGAATATCAATGGACTCAATTAATTCAATAATGAAAAAAATAATCCCTATCCTTTTATGTCTATTCTTTCTGACTGATGGAGTCGCCTACGCCCATGTTCTTCGTGTAGGTGCCAGATGGCAATTCCAAATTATTCAAGCAGCACTTAATGCTTCTTTGAAGGGAGATACGATTTTAGTAGGACCGGGTATCTACAAAGAAAAGAATATAGTCGTAAATAAATCTCTTGTATTGATAGGCGACCACTACCCTATACTTGACGGGGAACATCAATTTGAGATTATTTCCGTTAAAGCCGATAATGTTACCATTAAAGGTTTTAAACTAATTCATTCCGCAATTTCAAGCCTTGTAGACATTGCCGGCATAAAAGTATATACAAGAAAAGGAGTAACGATTGCCAATAATATTCTTGAAGGAACATTCTTTGGTATCTACCTGGAAAAGTCAGCCGGATGTCTCATTGAAAACAATAAAGTGACGGCCTATGCCAAAACCGATCAACAAAGTGGTAATGGTATTCATTGCTGGCAATGCGACAGCATTCGCATCATTGGTAATGCTATCACGGGTCATCGAGATGGCATCTATTTTGAATTCGTCACCAACTCTGTCATATGGCGCAATAAATCTATCAACAATTCGAGATATGGATTACATTTTATGTTTTCGCATAATGATGCTTATATCTCCAATATTTTTCAAAGCAATAATGCCGGCGTTTCGGTGATGTTTTCCCATACGGTAAAAATGTTTAATAATTATTTTGAGGATAATTGGGGCGATGGATGTTATGGCATTTTTCTAAAAGAAATCACAGATAGTTATATACTGGGAAATAAATTTCTACGCAATACAATGGGTATTTCGATGGAAGGAAGCAATAGGGTCGTCGTTGAGAATAATGAATTTAGCAAAAATGGTTGGGCGTTAAAAGTAGATGCGAGTTGCCTGGATGACACGATTAGACGCAATAATTTCTTAGGCAATTCTTTTGACATCTCTACCAATGGCACTTTAGTAGTCAATTGTTTTGATCATAATTATTGGGATAAATACGAGGGCTATGACCTTAATAAAGATAAAATAGGTGATATACCTTATCATCCCGTAAGCATGTTTTCCATGATTGTTGCCCAAAACCCTACTGCAATGATTTTGTTCAGAAGTGTTATGGCTACACTCTTTGATAAGATTGAGAAGATCTTACCCGGCATTACACCAGAAATAGTAGATCGTTATCCCTACATGAAAGCTTTGAAAATATGATTACAGTGAATAACACAACTAAAAAATTCGGGAAACTCATCGCCCTGAATAATGTGTCAGCCACCTTGAGCAAGGGTGAATGTATCGCGTTAATTGGCCCTAATGGCAGTGGAAAAACCACATTGGCAAAATGTATTCTCGGTATGATTGTACCCGATAGCGGCTCTATCACCTTCAACGGTAAAAACATTTTGCAGGACTGGCGGTATAGAGAGCATCTTGGTTATATGCCACAGATTGGTCGGTATCCAGAAAATATGAGTATTGGTCAAATACTGAATATGATGAAAGATATCCGAGGTACGAAAGATCATCACCCTTTTGATGAAGACTTAATCAATGCTTTTAACATCCCAACTCTATTAAATAAACGAATGAGAACCTTATCGGGTGGTACAACTCAAAAAGTAAGTGCAGCCTTGGCTTTTCTGTTCAATCCCAACGTATTGATATTGGATGAACCCACAGCAGGGCTGGACCCTTTGGCATCAGAAATCTTAAAAGAAAAAATTATCCTAGAAAAAAGAAGAGGCAAACTAGTTATCATCACCTCTCATATATTGAGTGAGTTGGACGATTTGGTAACACAAGTTATCTATATGCAGGATGGCAATTTATTGTTCCATAAAAGCATTGATTTGCTACGTAAGGATACCGGAGAAGAGAAACTTTCTAAAGCAATCGCAACCTTAATGAAATCAAAATAAAAACATGAGGAAAATAATAAAATATGTCATAGCGGATATTCTTAGGAATAAAATTGTAATTGCTTATACTTGCCTATTGCTTGCCATTTCTTTTACGGTATTTAATCTTCAAGACAATAACACGAAGGGGTTACTTAGTTTAATGAATATTGTTTTGATCATTGTTCCACTCATATGTATCATTTTTTCGACTATCTATGTCTATAATAGCACGGAGTTTATCGATCTCTTGGTGAGTCAGCCATTACAAAGAAAGAAGATCTGGATAAGCCTTTATGGCGGTATGGCGATTGCCTTAATCCTGTCTTTTCTGGTAGGTATTGGCATTGCCGTGCTGATTTACGCGCCCAATGCCACGGGTTTTATATTGGTGGCCGTAGGCCTCATGCTTACACTCATTTTTGTTTCCATCGCATTATTGGCCGTCGTCTATACGCGAGATAAAGCGAAGGGAATAGGTATCGCAGTCTTGTTATGGCTTTATTTCTCATTGATATTTGATGGTTTGGTACTCTTTATTTTATTTCAATTTGCCGATTACCCAATGGAAAAGCCCATGCTGATTTTAAGCGGATTGAACCCGATAGATATGGGTAGGATTTTAATCTTATTAAAAATGGATGTATCAGCGTTGATGGGTTATACCGGAGCCGTTTTTCAAAAATTCTTTGGCAATTTATCCGGCATGCTTATTACCCTATTTGTATTGCTTCTTTGGATCTTAGTACCATTAGGAATTTCCTTACGCAGATTTAAAAAGAAAGATCTCTAAGCTTTTAATCTATCTTATAGCCAGATACATTTTATCGTAGCGAAGTTTGCGCCTTCCCCAGCTATCATCCCGTACCCGTTTCCAATCTTGGCCACCGATGCCTATGGTTGAAAAGACTCCCGGTTAATGCTTGTACACCTGAGCCCAAACTATGCATTAGGAATTTTGATTGATAGAATCTTTTGAAATGAGATACAGATAAAACTTCCAATATTTTAGAAATTGGTGTATATCAACCTTAATATATAATTTGGGTTGAATAGTTAAAGGACGCGTCTTGAGAGGATTATTTGAGCAGACGCAATCGGAACAAAGTGGACCTTATATACATGCAATTTTCATCAACCTTTCTTTAAACAAGATATCCAATTCTGAGCAAGCACTATCTAAATGCCTATTAAAATCTTGGCTGTCTTTTTCAGAGAATCCATTACAAGGCTGCGCAATTTTTCTATAATAATCAATACCACTGAGTAACTGATGATAGAAACTCAAGAGGTATTTTTGTTTTTTCTGATCAATAACCAATCCGGCTTCAGTCGCTTGTACGCCTAAATAATGAATGTAAATAAAGAGTTCATTGATAAAAACATGGGGCCTGCTATTATCCGTTATAATATTGGTTTTACCATAGATGTGGCTACTCATTTGCTGAAGTGAAACTACTTTTGAAAAATAGACAATATTAGGTCCGGGGCAAATAGCAACTGCCGAAAGGTTTTTCAGAAACGGTTGCACATATTTAATAGGGGCGGAATTACTTAATCCGACGCACAGACATTCTTTATCCAATACAGCCTGACGCTCTCTTTCATATTGCTCCGCAGGTAAATTCTGAGATTGTAATTGATTTATTTTCAGTTTCTGATAATGAGCGGAAGCGGTGCATATGGGTGCTTCAGTAAATTCAGTATTGTTCACCAGATGTTTTTCTGTACATGGGCTACCGGGTCTTCCCAACGCTATTCTTTTCTTTTTTTCGAGATCTGAGCTGGTACCTTTTAAATAATGAAATGGAACGCCTAAGGGAGAGTTTTTACTTAAAAACAGATCAGGCTTTTTTGCTTTTTGCAATAGTGCAAGAGTAGGCGCATCTACTGTAGTGGCTTCAGGCACCAGCAAAAAAGGAGTGCCCCAGCCAATACTATCCATGCCATAATAATTACGCAACAATGCAGATTCCGCATAGGTTCCTATTCCACCCTGGGCACATATTTTTGCCGGATGAGGCTGACTAAATGTGGGTAAAGATTTTGCTTCTAAAGCCTTATTGTATATGTCAAATAAAGTAGCAATTAATTCGTTCCGCTTTATTTTAAATTCTTCCAATATGGGTCCCATCAAATATCCGTCCGTCGCAAATGCATGGCCACCACAGTTTAAACCGGACTCAATTCTAAATTCACTTACCCATATTCCTTTCTTAGCCAGATATTTTCCTTGTACTAAAGCAGAACGATAATCACTTACTTTTATCACTATTTTCTTTTCGAACTCCCCAAGCCCTTTTGCATCAAAAGCTCTGCATCTTTCGAGGTAATTATATAAACGTGGATTCATTCCCGCAGAAAAGATAATAGAAGAATTCTTAAGTTCACTTTTTGCAAATCCCTTCAAAGCCGCCACCGCATCGGACCCATCCTCTATTAAAACGCCTTCTTTTGTATAATTATTTTTATCGACTTTCGTCATTATATTTACATCAATGCTTCCGGCGGTAATATTGTTTTTAAGCAATTGTTCTAAATTCTTCTTCTCAACAATATCTTCGGTGTCTTGCATTTTTTTATATAGTTGCTTTAACTCATTGTCGTCGGGCAACATCTCAAAGTATTTTACCAACTCTGACCCAACTTCAAATACAGATTTCTTTATTTTTTCTATCTGTGCGTTTACGATCCTATTCATTAGATTTAAATAGTCCGTAATTCTTTTTTCGCGACAATTATCTTCTTTTGTCGTAATGGGAGTAAATGGTTCATTGATGAAAGCGTAATAATGTCTACGCATCATTTCGATAAGCCTGTCTTCCATAATGGAAATGGCAGACGAAATGCCATACTGTGCAACTCTTACAGGAGAATCAATGGTAAAAGCCACCCCCATAACAGGGATATAAAATTTGTGTGGGAAGGAATTCATCATAAATAATATAGTGTGTGATTTTCTTTGTTAAAATTTGAAAAAGTGTTTTATCGACACCAGTTGAGAAAAGCAATTCCTTCAAATTGGGCGACACCATTTTCTTCTCTGCGCCAGAAGTGCCTTTGAATAATTCTGACAACATCAGCTGTCAACTTTAACTGATTTAATTGTATGGCAGTCGCAGTGCCGAGCATAGTGAGGTGCCGAGGAAATCGTAAAAGGTATCTTTTGAATGTATCTATACATAATGGATCATTTTCGGTTAAATTAAAACTGGTAATCTGTATTCCATTCACTACAAGTCTATTCAGTTCTCCAACATTTTTGCTCCCAGCAATTTGGCCTTTGGCAATATATTCTTTGGATGGCAAAAGACGATTGATTTATCATAAAATAAACGCCTTATTCCACCCAGGCAGATAAACAACCTAAAGAATAAGACCCACTCTTTTTATTTACATAACAAATGGATTAAGCAGCTTGCTTTTTTAGAAAGATAAGAAATCTATCATTCATACGTCTTTTGTTATTTGGTAAAAAAAATTTTAAGCAAAACTAACTAATAAAAGATAAACTTGTCTTTTATTATTCTTCTTTTTATCTAAATAAACGAATTAT
>NZ_JBNQGD010000247.1:0-25285 GCF_050436765.1 Arachidicoccus sp.
TGCTGGCTTCTACACCTCTAATGCCTTCGTTGGTGAAATCGGCAGGAATGCCTAGTCTTGTTTGTTCAATAAAAAAACGTTGCACTTCATTCATTCCCCAAATGTGGTGGGCGATATTTGTGGCGAGTGGTGTTTTTTGAGAATCCCGCCAGTCTTGAAAACCATTAAATTCTTCGTCGATATTGGCTATGCCATCTTTCCATATTTCATCTTTCCATTTGGCAGTTGGTAGGGAATCCTTAAGTACACGACCATAGCCATAAAGTGTAGCAAGTTGACAAGTCTTTTCATCTATGTTCATTTTGGATAATAGGTCTTTTACCCTTGCTTCAATGGGTTCATTTGGATTTTCATAGATATCCTCTTTTCCATTCTTGTTTAAGTCTATCCAGCCTTTGTGATAAATCGTTTTATTTTCTGGAAATCTAAAGTGACTTTGCGCATGCAGGCTTGGTATCGCGAAAGATGAAAGAAGGCAGTAGCCGATCATTAATTTTTTATTCATTTTTAAATTGATTTTATTTTATTTCAATTGCTTTCTCCTTTTGTAAGGGAAGTATCTTGCTCAATAACTCTTTTGCCACCATTAGCAGTAGCGATGCCCATTGATTTGCTATTGACAAGGGTTTTATTTCCCCAACGGTAGAATAAGCTTTTATCCCGGTGGTGTTTTTTTTCTTAAAACGAATCTTTTATCAGTTAAATATGATGTCGGCGTACCACTACAGTTGGCTTTGTAACAACAAAGCAATACGCTTTTGTCTTCTAATGAATTATCTGTATAGAAATCATTTTTATTAAAATTAAATCTCAGATATTTATTAAAACCTATTTTCTGCCTGGCATTACCGGATATTAAGATAGTTGTTGATTGCGCATTAATGCGTGTGGAGGATAATATGGGTAAAGAGAGAAAAAATAAATTCTTTTTCAATTGGTAACAATTTTGAAACGTTGAGATTTATATGAAAACCTTTACAAGATAATGGTTGTTAGTAATAAAAGGGCAGAAGGGGATGGAAAAATTTACGCAAGCGTTAGCGTAAAATGTCCCCAATCACTATTCTCTCTAATGTATTTTATGATTCAAATAGGCCTATTTCAGGACCATAAACCAATTTTCCATTTATAATTTTTGCCGGTTGTGTATAAGGATGCTCCTGCATTTTTTCAGAAGAAATAATGTGAAAGACGGTCCAGTTTTTACTTTTTAGATAATCGGCAATCATGCTACGGTGACAACGCCACCAGACAGCTTCGGAGCACATGATGCAAGTTTTTTTTTCCTTTGCTATTTTTATCAATTCAGCAGTAGCATTTTTAAACGCTTTTGTCTCCATGTAATCAGCATAACTACGAAAAGAGGTATTATGCCAAGAAGTATTTAAAGAGCCTTTGTTTAGTTTTCTTCTTCCGCCTAAATCTTTAAAATGCATATATTCAACTCCGACTTCCGGGGTGCAGACTGCTAAATTTTCTCTATTGAATTGTGGATATTTTCGCGAGCCGGGAAAACTGCGTACATCAGCTAGAAGTTCTATTTTATTTTTGGTTAATAAAAATAGGAAATCGTCTAAATCTCTTGTAGAATGACCGATAGTATAAATAGTAGAAGGCTTTTTCATACCATATTTTCAAGCTTTGCGCGTTTCTTTTTTGATGTAGAGGATGCTCTGATAATTATTTCGGGCATCAATATTTCTGTTTCAAAAGTTTCTGGTTTTCGTTTCTTTTCTAATAGGGAAATCAGCTGCGTGGCTGCTTTGATGCCTATCTTTTCGGCTTGTTGTTGTATTACCGAAAGAGAAGGGCAAACATAGTCGGTAAGGGGAAAATTGGAGAAGCCAATGAGTGCTATTTTTTCAGGCATTTTTATAGAATTGTCTCTAAAATATCGGTAGCAATTTACCGTCACTTTATCCCAACAAGATAATATGGCATCGGGCTTTTTCTTTCCCGCTAAGAGCTCTTTCAATACTTTTTCTGTTTCTGAGAAATGAATACCACCTTGTGGGCAATATTTGATGTTTTGCTGTGAAGGCTCGATTCCATTATGTTTCAATGCTTCTATATAGCCCCGATTCCGCTCTTGTACAATATCTAAATTTTTTGCACCGCCTATGAATGCAATTTTAGTGAAGCCTTCATTTATTAAATGTTGAACGGCATTGAAGGCCCCTTGGTAGTTGTCTGAAATAGTTTTGTGGGTGCTGATTTTTGTAGATACTCTATCGAATAAAACAATGGGAATCCCCTGTTGATCTAAGTATTGAAGATGGGCAATATCATTTGTTTCGGAAGCCAGGGAAATTAATAGGCCATCAACCCTTGAAGAGAGATAATCAACAGCCTCCACTTCTCTTTGAAATGATTCATCGGTTTGCACGATAGAAATTTGGTATCCTTTTTCACAAGCAACAGATTCAATGCCGTTTATAACTTGTGAAGAGAAACTGTTACTGATCTGACTAATGATGATGCCGATTGATTTATTGCGTTTAGTCTGGAGGCTTAATGCACTCGGGTTGGGCCTGTAATTCACTTTTTTTGCATAATCCATCACCAGCCTCTTCGTTTCAATACTAATTTCGTGGCTATCCCTTAGCGCTCTGGAAATAGTAGAAACACTCAATTTTAAATCTTTTGCAATATCTTTTATAGTGATAGGCCGAAACTTCATCTTCAAACAAATATACTTCATTTATAGCTTTAGAATACAAGAGTTTCGGCAACGGTTGCGTAAATAATTATGCAAACTGGATGTAAAATGGGTAGTGATTTTATTAACTTGCCTATCCACAAAAACATTTTTTTATAAAACACGACATATATAAAAAATAAAAATAATGAAACCTTTTTTGAATGAGGATTTCCTTTTGGAAACGGAAACTGCTAAATCACTCTATCATAACGCAGCGGCTAAGATGCCAATTATCGATTACCATTGTCATCTTTCACCTGAGTTAATCGCTAATGATTATCAATTTAAAAGTATAACGGAAGCCTGGTTAGGTGGTGATCATTATAAATGGCGGGCGATGCGCGCCAATGGGATAGATGAAAGCTATATTACAGGCGATAAAACGGATGAAGAGAAATTTGACAAATGGGCGCAAACAGTCCCCTACACCATGCGTAATCCTCTTTATCATTGGACACATTTAGAATTGCAACGTTATTTTGGAATTGCGGATATATTGAATAAACAATCTGCTACAAAAATATATGATACTGCTTCTGATCTGCTACAATCACGAGCGTATTCTGTTCGCAATCTTTTACGGAAAATGAATGTAAAAGTTGTTTGCACTACGGATGACCCTTGTGATGACTTGCATTTTCATCAGCAACTCAGCAAGGAGGGGTTTGAAATTCCTGTTTTGCCCGCCTTCAGGCCCGACGCAGCAATGAATGTGGATTATGCCGTTAATTTTAATCAGTACGTAGGGAAATTAGAAAAATCTGGAAACGTTTCCATATCTAATTTTAATGATTATATTGCAGCACTGAAAAGTAGGCACGATTACTTTGATTTGAATGGATGTGGTGTTTCCGATCATGGATTAGAAGAAATATATGCTGAAGATTATACGCATAGTGCCATTGAAAATATTTTTGATAAAATAAGAGTGGGGAAAGATATTAGTCTGTACGAAAATAGGCAATTCAAGTCTGCCATGTTGGTGCAGTTTGCCGAGTGGGATTTTGAAAAGAATTGGGTGCAACAGTATCATCTTGGAGCTATTCGCAATAATAATATGCGTTTGCAAAATATATTGGGCGCCGATGTGGGTGCGGATTCGATAGGGGATTTTAAGCAAGCAAGATCTTTGTCTAAGTTCTTAAACACATTGGACGAAAGGGGTCATTTGGCTAAAACTATTTTATACAATTTGAACCCTGCTGACAATGAGTTATTCGCTACGATGGCGGGTAATTTTAATGACGGTAAAACAATTGGAAAGATTCAATATGGTGCCGCTTGGTGGTTCCTCGATCAAAAAGATGGTATGACAAAACAAATAAATGATTTGTCAAACTTGGGCCTGCTTAGTCGATTCGTAGGAATGTTGACAGATTCGCGTAGTTTTCTTTCGTTTCCGAGGCATGAATATTTCAGAAGAATATTATGCAATTTGTTTGGCAATGAAATTGAAAATGGCGAGTTGCCCAATGATGTTGAGTGGATTCAACAAATGGTAAGCAATATTTGTTTTAATAATGCAAAAGAATACTTTAATTTTTAAAATAAAGATTTTCATTAATGCTGAATAGCGCCATTTTTAAAAATGCAGAGATAATGAGAAGGTAGATAAAAACGCGACAAATTGTAGAATTTGAGGGCAAGATTAAGAGGGCTGAACCTATATTAAAACAGATGGAGGAAGCATTTAGGCCCGACATTCACAAAAGCAATTAAGAGAAAATTTAGATTAGCAGAAAAGAGTATTAAAAAAAGGAGATTTTTTCCGTTCCAATTCATTTATAACGTGGTCTTGTCTGCTTGGAGGAAATAATTTTAATGGATATTTTTAATCCAACGAGGGAAGGTTCTATAGATTAAAAAATTGCAATGAACAAAGTTGTGACATTTGGGGAGATTTTACTTCGTCTTTCGCCACCGAGCCATTTGAGGTTGTCACAAGCAACTTCTTTTGATTTATATTTTGGTTGCGCAGAAGCAAATGTTGTCGCATCATTGGCAAAATTCGGATTTCCTGTAAAATTTGTTACAGCTGTTCCGAATAATGAATTAGGCGATGCTTCATTAAGTATGTTGCGATCGTTTCAAGTGGAGCCGATTGCTTTTACCCAAGGGAAGAGATTGGGAATTTATTATTTTGAACAAGGTGCATCAGAAAGACCAGGAAAAGTCGTGTACGACAGAGAAAACTCATCATTTTCTAATTTTAAAAAAGGAACGATAGATTGGGAAACTATTTTTGAAGACGCAGAATGGTTTCATTGGTCTGGAATTACACCTTCACTTTCGTTTGAGTTGGCTGAAATTTGCGAAGAAGCTTTGAAAACAGCATCCAAAAAAGGGTTGACGATTTCCGCAGATTTGAATTATCGTCCCACGCTTTGGCAGTATGGGAAAAAAGCCAAGGAAGTGATGCCTAATTTATTAAAATATTGCGATCTTTTATTAGGTGGTATTGATGAATCTGAAAAAGTTTTGGGTGTAGAAACACAGGAAAATGATACGGAAGAAATGATCTTTTCCAAATGGATGAAAACATTTCCGAAATTAAAAAATATTGTTACCACAAAAAGGATTAGTGCTGATGCTTCTTCAAACGGTGTAAGCGCGTCTTTCTTTGACGGGAAAGAATTAATTAATTCCAAAAAATACAATATTTCACATATTATAGATAGAATCGGCGCCGGAGATGCATTTATGGCGGGAATTATTTATGGAATGATAACTTGGCCAAAAGATCCTAAGACTGCATTAGAATTTGCGGCAGCAGCTACTTGCTTGAAGTATTCCATCTCTGGTGATATTAATTTGGCGACAGTGAAAGAAGTGGAAGCATTAATGCACGGAAATGGAGGAGGTAGGGTTTCAAGATAAAAAATAAAAATTTTTAATAACAAAAAAAATAAAATCAATGTCAAAAAAGGTAGTAACATTTGGTGAAATAATGTTGAGATTAGCCCCACAAGGATTTTTAAGATTTTCACAAGCAGATAATTTTGATGTCGTTTACGGCGGAGGGGAATCCAATGTCGCTGTTTCATTAGCGAATTATGGAATTTCCGTAGATTTTGTAACGCGTTTACCGAAAAACGATATAGGTGAATGTGCCATGATGGAAATGAGAAAACGCGGCGTTGGAGTAGATAAAATTGTTTGGGGAGGTGATCGTTTAGGAATTTATTTTCTTGAAACTGGCGCCGTAAGTAGAGGAAGCAAAGTAGTGTATGATAGAGCGCATTCTGCAATGTCTGAAATTCAATCTGGAATGATAAACTGGGAAGAAGTTTTCCAAGGCGTAAATTGGTTTCATTGGACTGGTATCACGCCTGCAATTTCTCAAAGTTCTGCAGACGTTTGTCTGGAAGCAGTGAAAGCTGCAAGCAAGATGGGTGTGATCATTTCGACAGATTTGAATTACCGTGCAAAACTGTGGAAATATGGTGGTGACAGAGAAAAAATAATGACGGAACTTACCTCTTACTGTGATGTGATTTTAGGAAATGAAGAAGATGCGGAAATGCATTTCGGTATTAAACCCGATGGAAATGCGGTTCAGACACACGGCCACGACGTAAAAGCAGAAGCGTTTTTATCGGTTTGCCAGCAAATGATGAAAAAATTCCCGAAAGCAAAGAAAGTGATTACCACTCTAAGAGGTTCAATTTCAGCCTCGCATAATACCTGGGCGGGCGTTTTATATGACGGCAAACAAATGTTGCAAACACGTCAATATCAAATTACAGATATTGTGGACAGAGTTGGTGGTGGAGATTCTTTTATGGGCGGATTAATTTACGGACTCTTAACCTATCCTAATGATGACCAAAATGCCTTAGATTTTGCAGTTGCCGCATCTTGTTTGAAACACACCATAAAAGGTGATGCCAATTTGGTAACGGTAGATGAGGTAAAAAAATTAATGGGCGGAGATGCTTCCGGAAGAGTTGCAAGGTAAATTATAACTGGTCATTGATTTGAAAGTAATCAATAAAAAATACATTCTATGATTATAGATTCTATACAAAGCGCCCATAAATACACCGCTTTGCATCCATTGTTTGCAGAAGCATTTGCATTTGTTGAAAGCAACGATTTGAACTCGTTAGAGGTGGGGAAATTTGAAATTTCTGAGGGCTTGAAATTAATTGTAAGCGACGGAAATGCAAAAACAGCGGAAGAAAGCTTAAAAAAATTTGAATGTCACGATAAAAATATTGACATCCAAATTTGTGTGAGAGGTTCGGAAACCATTGGTTGGAAACCGAGGGAAAAATGTAGCAATCCAAACGGGGAATATAATGCGGAAAAAGACGTTCGCTTTTTCAATAATGAGCCTGATATGTTTTTTCAATTAACCGATAATCAGTTTGTGATTTTCTATCCGGAAGATGTTCACGCACCAATGATTGGCGAAGGCGCCATAAAAAAATTAGTATTTAAAGTTAAAATTTAAAAAAATGAACAACATACAAAAAGTCTCAAATGCAATTGTTCAACAGGGAATTCTACCATTGTATTTTAATGCAGATGAACAAGTCACACTTGATGTTTTAAAAAGTATTTATAATGCCGGAATTAGAGCGGTAGAATATACTAACCGGGGTGAGGCCGCCTTGAAGAATTTCTCTAAAATGGTGGAATTAAGAAACGCGGAAATGCCTGATTTGCTTTTGGGAATTGGAACCATAAAGGATTTGGAGCAGGCCAAAAAATTTGAAATTGCCGGTGCTGATTTTTTCATCAGCCCTGGTTTTGTCCCGGAAGTAGCAAATTATTTGCTCGCGAAGGATTTATTTTACAGCCCAGGCTGTATGACACCCGGTGAAATTATTGCTGCCGAAAATGCGGGAGTAGGATTTATAAAATTATTTCCCGGTAATATGCTCGGTCCGAGTTTTTTAAGTGGTATCAAAGATATTTTCCCCAAATTATTATTTATGCCAACAGGAGGTGTAGATACAACCAGGGAAAATATTGAAAGTTGGTACAAAGCTGGCGTTTCTGCTGTGGGTATGGGAAGCAAATTGATCAGTAAAAAATTAATGGAAACAAAAGATTATGCAACTATTGAATCTGAGACTAAAAAAGTTTTAGAACTGATTCAAGATATAAAACAAAAATAAAATGACTGCTACCAAAAAAATTGGAAAATATAGGTGGACGATTTGCGCGTTGCTATTTGCTGCAACCACCATCAATTATTTAGACAGACAAGTGCTGAGTCTTCTCGGCCCTAATTTGCTGAAAGAATATCATTGGAGTCATGCCGATTATGCCAATATCACCGGTATTTTTCAATTGGTGTATGCTATTGCCTTGCTTTTTGGTGGCAGACTAATTGATAAATTTGGAACAAAAAAGGGATACACAATTGCATTTGTTGTGTGGTCATTGGGTGCCATGATGCATGCATTGGCAATTCCCATAGGAGAGGGAGTCATGACCGTATTTGGGTGGATAGGCATCGGTATGATTCCAGTTTCGGTATTGGGTTTTACCATCTCAAGGGCTATTTTGGCAATTGGCGAAGCGGGGAATTTCCCGGCAGCAATAAAAACAACAGCAGAATATTTTCCCAAAAAAGATAGAGCATTTGCTACTGGTATTTTTAATTCTGGCTCAAACATTGGAGCCATACTTGCACCATTAACTGTTCCATGGATTGAAGCAACTTGGGGTTGGCAAGCTGCATTTATTATTATTGGCGGAGTAGGGCTTATATGGTTAATCTTTTGGCAGATTTATTATAAAAAGCCGGAGGAGCAAAAGCGCCTCTCTCAAGCAGAATTGGAATATATCAATAGGGATGATATCATGGAGAACGTAGAGAATAAAGAAGGTTCTTCAGAAAAAATAAAATGGTCAAAACTATTTTGTTACAGACAAACTTGGGCATTCGTAGTAGGTAAATTTATGACTGATGGTGTATGGTGGTTTTTCTTATTCTGGTTGCCGACCTATTTAAGCGACAGATATCATATCTCTACTTTACAAATGATGCTTCCATTGGCTGTACTTTATAGTATGACAATGTTTGGAAGTATTTTGGGCGGCAAGTGGCCAACTTACTTTATTAATAAACATAAATTATCACCTTATGACGGCCGCATGAAAGCGATGCTCTTAATTGCATTATGTCCTTTAATCGTTCTATTGGCTCAACCGTTGGGGTATTTAGGTTTATGGGTTCCTGTCGTTCTTATTGGGATAGGCGCTTCCGCTCATCAGGCATGGTCAGCAAATATTTTCACCACGGTGTCTGATATGTTCCCTAAAAAAGCAGTGGCTTCTGTTACAGGTATTGGCGGAATGGCTGGTGGTTTAGGTGGATTTCTACTTACAGAAGCGGCTGGTTGGTTATTCGATTTTTACAAGGCTCAAGGGAACATTGAAACGGGCTATACTATCGTATTTGCCTTTTGTGCCATTGCCTATTTATTAGCGTGGATAATAATGAAAGCAATTGTTCCTAAATATAAATTGATTACTGATTTGTAAATGTGCGATTCATGAAAAGATATTTTTACCTGCTGGTTGCCGGATTATTATTGCAAAATTTATCAATGGGACAAACAGTGATGCCCTTATATAAAACTGTACCCAACAGCAAACAGGATGCTACTTACAGTGAAAAAGCAGTAATGGGCAAAGACGGTGTTACGCGCATCAGCAAAGTAACAAACCCGACGATTACTGTCTTTAGGCCAGTTAAAAATATGGATCAACATACCGCTGTTATTATTTGTCCGGGCGGAGGATATGAGTATTTGTCCTTTTCTAAAGAAGGAACTGAAATAGCCCAAACGCTTATCAAATGGGGCATTACAGCTATTGTTTTAAAATACCGCTTGCCCAGCGATGCTATCATGAAAGATAAAAGCATTGGCCCTTTACAAGATGCGCAGCGCGCCATTCAGTTGATCAGAATAAATGCGAAACAATGGAATATTGACCCGTCGAAAATAGGCATTATGGGCTTTTCTGCCGGAGGGAGTCTAGCCGCTACTGCTTCTACACATTTTGATAGAGCTGTCATCGCTAATGTGGACAATATTTCCCTGCGCCCGGATTTTTCTGTTCTAGCTTATCCCGTTGTAAGTATGCAGAAGGATATTACGCACATGGGAAGCCGTAATGCCCTTTTAGGCAAGAATCCCGGTCCGGCGTTGGTAAATGATTTTTCTAATGAGTTACAAGTAGGTGCTAAAACCCCGCCCGCTTTCTTGGTACAGGCGAGTGATGACAGAGCAGTAAGCCCGGAAAACAGCATTAAGTATTATGAGGCATTATTGAAAAACAACGTTCCCGCAGAGTTACATCTTTATCAAAATGGTGGTCATGGTTTTGGGCAAAAGTTGCCAGAAGACCAGTGGATGAATCGACTTAAAAGTTGGATGGAACATAATCATTATTTGAAATAATATACAACAAATCGGAAGCAATATGCTAAATATTTAAAACCCAGAAAGTTGAAAAGATATTTTTATTTGTTAATCACCACAATGTTATTTCAAAATGTATCTATGGCACAAACGACAATACCGTTGTACAAAACGGTTCCCAATAGCCGACAAGATGCAAGCTACAAAGAACAATCTGAAACCGGCAAGGATGGAATTATTCGTATCAGCAAAGTAACAAATCCCACCATTACAATTTTTCAACCTGAAGAAATAAACAATCAACACACAGCAATTATTATTTGCCCAGGTGGAGGGTATAGTATTCTTGCTTTTAATTTAGAGGGAACCGAAATAGCGCAAACACTTAATAAATGGGGTATTACTGCTATTGTGTTAAAATACCGACTACCTAGTGATGCCATTATGAAGGACAAAAGTATTGGCCCATTGCAGGATGCACAGCGGGCTATTCAGTTAACCAGAATGAATGCAAAGCAATGGAACATTAATCCTTCAAAAGTTGGTATCATGGGCTTTTCAGCGGGCGGAAGTTTAGCCGCTACCGCTTCTACACATTTTGATAAAACAGTCATCCCTAATGTGGACAATATTTCCCTGCGTCCTGATTTTTCGATTCTTGCTTATCCAGTTATAAGCATGCAAAAGGAGATAACACATATGGGAAGCCGCATAAACTTATTAGGCAAAAATCCAAGCGAAGCACAGGTTAAAGAATATTCCAATGAATTGCAAGTAAATGCAAATACGCCACCGACTTTTTTGGTGCAGGCAAGTGATGATAGAGTAGTAAGCCCGGAAAACAGTATTAAATACTATGAAACTTTATTGAAAAATCATATCCCGGCAGAGTTGCATCTTTATCAAAATGGCGGTCATGGTTTTGGGCAGAAATTGCCTGAAGACCAGTGGATGGATCGACTTAAAAGTTGGATGGTGCACAACCATTATTTGAATTGATAAAAGAAAAATAGATAAATTGCAGAATATAAATTGATTCTCAATATTTTGACGATTAAATGGCAAACAGGTGTTTTGCAGGTAAACGAAAAAAGGATTATTAAATTAGAAAACAAATGAAGACATTAGAAAATAAAGTAGTTATTGTAACCGGAGGAACTGGTATCTTAGGTGGATCTTTTGTAACAGCCATTGCAAAGGCCGGCGGTAAAGTGGTGATCGTTGGGAGAAACAAAGAAAGGCTCGAACAGAAGCAAAAAGAGGTGATAGAAAATCAGGGCGAAGCACTGGCCATCGCTGCAGATGTGATGAATGAAGATGAGTTGCAAACTGCAAAAGAGATTATTCTTTCTACCTACGGAAAAATTGACGGACTTGTAAATGCGGCGGGAGGGAATGTTCCGGAGGCCTTGGTACAACCGCAAGATGATATTTTTAATATGAATATCCCAGGATTGAAAAAGGCATTGGAACTTAATTTATGGGGCAGTATTGTACCCACGCAAATATTTGGGCAGGCCATGAAAAAAGATGGAGGCACCATTGTGAATATTTCATCTGTAAGTTCTAAAACAATTTTGACAAGAGTATTAGGTTATAGTATGGGTAAATCAGCTATTGACAACTATACCCAATGGTTTGCAGTGGAAGCAGCGCATAGATTCGGAGATAAAATAAGAATGAATTCTATCACACCAGGGTTCTTTCTTACTGAGCAGAATCGTAGAATGCTTACCAATGAAGATGGATCGCTTACTGAACGTGGCAATAAAATAATTGCCGCTACTCCTTATGGGCGTTTTGGAAAACCTGAGGAATTAAATGGCGCACTGTTATGGCTTTTAAGTGATGAATCGAGATTTGTAAGCGGTACGACCGTTACGGTTGATGGTGCATTTACTGTTTTTGGCGGTGTATAATTTTTGTTATTAATTATTATTGTAGAAAATAAGATATGGAATATACAATGCGTTGGTATGGCCCAAATGATGGCGTTAGCCTAAAGGATATTTTACAAGCAGGTTGCAGCGGTGTAGTTACTGCTCTTCACCATATTCCGGTGGGGGAAATATGGACGGACGAGGAGATTAAAATTCGGAAAACCCTTGTGGAAGCGGCTGGTTTAACATGGACTGTTGTAGAAAGTTTGCCTGTACATGAAGACATTAAAAAACGCGATGGCAACTATGTTCAATGGATAGAAAATTATAAAATCAGTTTACAGAATTTAGGTAAAAATGGCATTAAAGTAATCACCTATAATTTTATGCCGGTGTTGGACTGGTTGCGTACCGATTTGTATTACCAAACTCCTTCGACAGCTTTAGCCCTTCGATTTGAATGGGCAGCATTCGTGGCATTTGACTTATTTATTTTGCAAAGACCAAATGCCGAAAAAGATTACGCCGAAACTGATATCATCAAGGCAACAAATTATTTCAATACACTCTCTACAATACAAAAGGAAAAATTAGCGAAAGCCTGTATGCAGGGTTTGCCGGGAAGTAAGGAGGCCTTCTCTCGAGAGAAAATATTGTCTTTATTAAATGAATATACGGGTATTACAGAAGCAAAATTGCAAGAGCATTTGTTTTTGTTCCTTAAAGAAATTGTTGGTACTTGTGAAGCAGGGGGGCTTCAAATGGCAATACACCCTGATGATCCTCCTTTTCCGGTTTTAGGATTACCGAGAATTATGAGCAAAGCCGAGCACGCCAGAAAAATGTTGGAGGCAGTTCCATCAATTGCCGTTGGTCTTTGTTTTTGTACAGGATCTTTTGGTGCCAGAAAAGAAAATAATTTGCAAGCAATGTTTAAAGAATTTGCTTCGCGTATTTTCTTTTTACACTTGAGAAGTACCCAAAGAGATTCGGAAGGAAACTTTTTTGAAGCCAATCATCTTGAGGGAAATGCAGATTTGTTTAGCATAGTAAAACTTGCACTGGAACTGCAGTTTGATGAAAATAGAACTATTCCTATGCGGCCGGACCACGGTCACCAGTTGCAAATTGACGACCAAATAGAAAGTTATCCAGGCTACTCTTTTGTAGGTCGTTTAAAAGGACTTGCCGAAATCAAAGGCATGGCAACTGCAATTCAAAGAATGTCTAAGAATTAGGGATTAATTGTCAACTCTTTTTAGCCGTTGTTAGCGTTTTTGCAAGGGAAAAGATAAAGATTACCTGATCGTCACGCTTTTCTATTGAAGGAGAAAGTGGCTTCAGACGCCGAAGGATCCCATATTGCTGCTAAATATTTTTACGGCAATTGCGAGTAAGATTACGCCAAAGAATTTCCGGATAGCTAGAATGCCACCGGGACCTAACATTTTTTCAAACCACTTTAAAGAGGAAATTACGATATATACAAATAAGAGATTGATGAGTATACCTCCGATTATTTCTATTTGACTATAGATGGCTTTTAATGATATGATAGTTGTAAGTGTGGCGCTGCCTGCAATTAAAGGAAATGCGACTGGTACGATGACGCCTAATTTTGGATTGTTGTCGCCTTTAAATATTTCATGACCCAATATCATTTCTAATCCTAAAAGGAAAATAACGATAGAGCCCGCGAGTGCAAACGATTTTACATCTAGCCCCATCAAATCCAAAAATTGCTGACCTATAAATAAGAAGCCAATCATGATAATACCCGATATCAGCGATATCTTTTTCGCATCGAAATTGCCCCCACTTTTTTCTTTAAGGGAAATGAATAATGGGATTGAGCCTAACGCATCAATAACGGCAAACAGCGTAAAGGATATGGTAAACAAATGATCGAACTTAAATTGCATAAACCACTTTTTTGCGAAATTACAATTAATATTATCAATCAACCTTATTTATAAAGTGGAGCATAATTTCGGTAAGTAAATGATTGAGCTTAAATTTGTCTGATGAAATATACCACCTCCTTTTTTATTGTGATGAGTTGCGCACTTTTTTTTATTGCCTGTAAGCAAAAGCCGGTTGATAGAAATACATTGGATTTTAAACAAAAACAGGTGGCAGCAATCACACAATTACTCTCAGAAAAACCTGATAGTGTTGGCTTGAGATTGATTTTGGCAAATGAATTGGATAGCATTGGGCAATACAGGCGAGCCCTTCTACAGATGGATACCTTGATTGAAAATGATAGTGACAAATATGCTTTGTGGTTGATAAAAGCGAATATGCTTTTGGATAGTGGTGATACTGTTTCGGCAAAAGAAAATTACCGAAAGGCAATTAGCATTTACCCCGGGAATGAGGCATTGGTAGGCCTTACAGAAATTTTGGCGGATGAAAAAAACGATTCAAGCTTAGTCTTGGCGCAGCAATTTAATCGAGAAAATAAATATTATACTACCTATATTGCTGGTCTATATGCTGCAAAAACAGGAGACGCCGAAAAGGGATTAATTTTGCTAGATAGTTGTTTATTGCAAAACCATCAATTTATAAAGCCCTATCTTGCTAAAGGAAATATTTATTTGACAAAAGGGGATGCCTCAAATGCATTGCTCACTTATAAAAAGGGACTGGATATGGAGCCTCAAAATATTTTATTGCTGAATGCCGTTGGTAAGTCCTATAAACGGTTGGGAAAGGGCGACAGTGCTAAAGCATATTTCGCTAAAAGCCTTTTAGAGCAACCTTTTCAGCCGGTAATTAATGAGGATTTAAAAACATTAAATGTTAAATAATGAAGCGAATTATAGCACCCTCTTTTTTAGCTTCTGATTTTTTACAGCTAAACAAGGAAATACAAATGGTAAATGAGAGTGTTGCTGAATGGTTACACTTGGATGTGATGGATGGACGCTTTGTTCCCAACATAAGTTTTGGTATTCCGGTGATTGAGCAAATTCGTAAAGCCACTACTAAGGTTTGTGACGTGCATTTAATGATTGTGGAGCCGGATAAATATATAGAAGCCTTTCATGATGCCGGCGCAAATAATATTTCGGTACATATTGAAACTTGTCCTCATTTGCACCGTACCATTCAGTTTATTCATTCCTTTGGGATGAAAGCCGGTGTTGCCGTGAACCCGCATACTCCTATCAGCTTTTTACAGGATATTATTCAAGATGTAGATTTTGTAAACTTAATGAGTGTGAATCCCGGTTTTGGTGGGCAATCATTTATAGAACATACTTTAGTAAAAATTAAAGAATTACGTAAAATGATTGCGGACAAAAATCTGAACACTTTAATAGAAATTGACGGCGGCGTTACCCAAAAAAATGCGAGGGCAATTTTTGATGCCGGTGCGAATATACTGGTTGCCGGCAGTTCGGTCTTTCAAGCAGAGGACCCGAAGTTGGCGATTATAGATCTTTTGGAAAGTTAGAAATGGATTTTTAAGGAGCCAATCTTTCGATTTTCCATTTATTATCTTCTTGTAAACTATAAAGCAAGCGGTCGTGCAAGCGGTTACTACGTCCCTGCCAAAATTCAATAGATTCAGGCATCACAGCATATCCACCCCAATGTTCGGGACGAGGAATTTCTTCACCAAATTTTTCCAAATAAGTTTTCTCATTCTCTTCCAAAATTGCCCGGGAAGCTATTTTTTCACTTTGTGGAGAACTCCATGCGCCCAATCGGCTACCCGCAGGACGCGAATAAAAATAGCGATCACTGTCTTCGGGACTAATCTTTTTTACCGGTCCAGAAATGCGCACCTGTCTTTGTAATTCCTTCCAGAAGAAAACAAGATATGCACTATCATTTTCCGCCAATTCTTTACCTTTTTTGCTGAGATAGTTTGTAAAGAATACAAAACCTTTTTCAGAAAAGTCTTTCAGTAATACGATGCGTGCATCCGGTTTACCGTCTTTTGTAACTGTCGCTAGGGTCATCGCATTTACTTCATCTATTTGGCTATGAATAGCTTGCTGCCACCATTGTGTGAATTGTTCGAATGGATTACCGGCAACACGGGACTCGCTTAATGTCATTAATTTATAGTCAGTTCTTATATCGGCAATATTCATTTCAAATAAAATTAGAAATTCAAAAATATATTTTTATTCCCTGCCTGCACGCTTGAGAAATTCTCTTTCTGTTTTAGAAAGGGAACTATATCCTTTTTTACTTATTTTATCTAATAATTCATCTACATGTTCTTGCGTAATTCTTTCTTCAGTTTTGAAAGGTGCACGGGATGTTTTGTAAAAAAATTTTTCGGTAGCGGGTTTTGAGCGGAATTTTTTATGTGGATTAAATAAGCTGTCAATTTTATACATAAGATTATACATCCATTCGCAATAATCATTTCCTCTTTTTAATTGATAAATAACAAAGAAGCCTACCAATGCACTGACGACAATGGTGAAAGCAAATGCTAATCCCGCATTAGTAGCAGAACTGAAATTGATAAGGATATATATCAAATACAGTATCCACAAAGGAACGCCCCCCGCTAACATGGGGAAAATACGGTATTTTGGTGCCAAGGTGACGGCAGCGGTAGCTATCGCGATTACCGGAATAGTAGCTCCGATTAAATAATTTAAATGATTGGCCGAAGAAGGTAAAAAAGAGCTTAGTAACAAGAAAATGATTCCTCCTATGACGCCGCCATATAAATAAATGGGTATTATTTTTCTATTCTCTGCTAAGCTTTGCATAATATACCCGAAAGCTGCCAACCATAATAAGTTTGATAATAAATCTAATAGTGATTCGTGTGTAAACATGTATGAAATTAATGTCCATGGTTGATGAACGAAAGCAGCGAAAGAAAGGGGTAATGTAAGGTAATCAAATACTTCTTTGTGATAAGCGGCTAACGTAATGTCAGCTACGTTACCGGTAGCAGTCATGAAATAAAAGATTTTAAAGAATGCAAGTAAAACAAAGAGTACCGCATTGGCTCCAATGAGCAGTACAATTGCATTTCCGGTGCTGCCTAGGGTAACTTTGTTTTGGGGTGGAACTTTGTAATTCATGTATTGCCGAATATAAATTTTGAAAAATTGTACTAATAAAAATGCCGCCTATTTCTCTTGTTCCAAATATAAATAAGTAAAAATCCTACAAATGCTCCACCTAAATGTGCTACATGTGCCACATCGTCACCGGCAGAACTAGCAATTGCTCCATACAATTCGTACGCAATAATACCCAACACAGCCCATTTGGTCTTTAAGGGTAAGAAAAAATAAAGATATAGATAGGTATTGGGGAATAAATACCCGAACCCGGCTATCACACCAAATACCGCACCACTTGCGCCAATCATCGATGCGTCAATTATTTCTCTGTATTGCATCAATAGGCTTTCAGGCGCGCCTTCAGCTGATACGCTCTGAAATTCTTCCACTATCGGATGCAAATGAATTTGTAAATAGCCTAGATAAATAATGGCGGCACCAATACCTGAAATCAGATAAAAGCTAAGAAAGCGTTTTGCCCCCATATTTATCTCCAATGCTGAGCCAAACATCCACAAGCCAAACATATTTAATAATATGTGCATAATGCCCAACTGACTGTGAAACGGGCTATGCATGAACATGTGGGTAATAACTTGCCAAGGCTTAAACAAAGGACTGTACAAAGAATGAAGCGCAAATACATTATCCATCCAAGCAGAAACGTTATTGCCCAAAAAACTCTGAGCCATCCATACAAGAAAGTTAATAATAATCAAATTCTTAATCACCGGGGGAAACGGTGGCATACCTAATTGCCTGCTACTTTGCATAATTATTAAAGCGTTTTTTCTTGTTTGAGTTTTAATTGTACTACATTCTCTATGTGCATGGTGTGTGGGAACATATCCACTGGTTGCACTTTTGTTATATCGTATTTTATATTTAGGAGTGCCAAATCCCGGGCCTGTGTAGCTGGATTGCAACTAATATACACGATGATGGGGGCCTCCATTTCTAATAGTTTTTCTATTAACTTTTCGTGCATTCCGGCGCGAGGGGGATCCGTTATAATTACATCTGGACGACCATGGGTTGCAAAAAAATCATTATTACAAATCTTTATTACATCTCCAGCGAAAAATAATGCGTGTTGAATATTATTGAGTTGAGCATTTTCTTTAGCATCTTCAATTGCCTCTTCAACGACTTCTACGCCAATTATCTTTTTGGCTTTATCGCTACAGAAAATACCAATACTTCCGGTACCGCAATACAGATCATAAAGCGTTTGAGTACCATCCAACAAGGCAAATTCTCTTGCGACCTGGTACAATTTCTCGGCTTGTCTGGAATTGGTTTGAAAGAAAGATTTTGGGCTTATTTTGTAAATGAAATTTTCTAAATGTTCTTTTATAAAACCTTTACCCGAAAATATTTCGGGTTGTAAATCATATAGACTATCATTTTTTTTCTCATTGATGGTAAAAAGCAATGTAGAGATTTCTGGAAACTTTTCCAACAACAGCTTCAATAGCGCTTCCCGATTTTCTTTATCCTCATAACCAAAAACAATATTGACCATCAGTTCGTTGGTGGTCGCATTGCGTATTTGCATCGTACGCAACCAACCGTGATGTTCTTTTATATCATAAAAAGGGATCTTTCTTAAACGAGCAAATTGTGCAACGAACTTTCTGATTTCATTAGTTGGCTCATTTTGAAGATGACAAATATCTATTTCTACGACTTTGTCAAAGAATCCCTTAGCATGAAAGCCAGCGACACCTTGTTCTATTTTTGTGTCAAAAGGTTCGCCGGAAGCTTTTATTTCCGCAAATTCTTCCTTGGGAATGTATTTTTTGGTAGAAAAAGTATATTCCATTTTGTTGCGGTAACCTTCTTTTTTCAAGCTGCCGATAATGGGCAATATTTGAGGAAATTGAATTTTCCCAATTCTGGTTAATTGATCTTCTACTTGTTTTTGTTTGGATTCAAGTTGTTTTTTATATGGGAGATTTTGCCATGTACAGCCACCACAAATGCCAAAATGTGTGCAAAAGGGCTGCACTCTATCGCCAGATAAACTTACGAATCTTATGGGGAATGCATTTGCCCAATCTTTTTTATTCTTTATTAGTTGCACATCCACCACGTCGCCCGGAATACAGTTTTCGATAAAAATTACTTTTCCTTCTGATCTTCCGATAGCTTTACCTTCGGCTGCATAGCCCTCTACCAGTATGTTTTCTAAAACAATTATTTCTTTTTTTCGCCTCACCGCGCAAAGATAAGAGATGATTTGGTAATACGATGTTATGTGTTTGGAACTTTGGAAGTTGGAAGTATCAATAATTTTAGATTTCCCGTCTTTTGGTTCTTACAAATTTTGGGATGTCATTGGGCTTTTTTGACTAGTAATCTCGTTGCTGTAGAATCCAATTATATTATTAAAGATTTTCTTCCTCTTTATTGTCGCGAAGTACAGTAACTATCGGATAAGGAATAATAATCTTATTTTTAGTAAGTGCAGTGTAAACTTCAATCATCACGTTGGTTTTAGTGGTTGATGCAATTGATAAATCTCCCACCCAGAAAAAAATGCTTATTTCGATGGCACTGCTTGCGAAAGAGTCTACCAATACAGACGGAGGTAGATCCTTCAGCACTTCTTGATTTGCCTCAACAGTATCTTGGATAATTTGTTTGACTTGGTTTAGATCGGCATCATAAGACACCCCAATTTGAAAGTTTAAACGCTTTCTGCGATCTTGTTTTGTCCAATTAATTAGGTGTTGAGAAAGTAAATCGCCGTTTGGAACAATAATATCTGAACCGTCAAAACCTTTTATTTTAGAAGACCGAACGCCAATTTCATCCACAACACCTGCTTTATTACCAATCTCTATATGATCACCAATCTGAATAGGGCGTTCAAATGCCAATATAATTCCCGATACCAGGTTGTTGGTAATATTCTGTAAACCAAATCCAATACCGACACCTAGAGCACCAAGCATGATCGATATCTTGTCTAAAGGTATTCCAGCGGCAGCCACAGCTATGATAAAGCCAATAGACCAGATTCCAAGTCGAACCAATAACATCATAGAACCGACACTGTTTTTTTTGACTGCGTCTTTTGATTTTTGTTGTGTAAAGAAGAAATTGATAATACCTGAGACAATAGAAGATAGCCATATAATGCCAATGAAGACCGCAACACTTGCATAAGTGAAACTCATGTTGCCAATAGTTCGATTCGTATTTAAAAAGTAACCGACCCTTCTGGCTTCGAGCGTGTATAAATCTAAATCTATGAATAAAGAAACCGTCCAGACAAAAAGTGCAGCAAACCATAAAAACTTCCTTAGATGATTTTGAAGTACCTTGAAATTGATGAACTCGGAGAACCTACTTTCTCTATAAGCTTCTGATTGTAAGTAGATTAGTTCAATCGCCATTGTTGAAAATACTTTTAGGGTAATTCCAATAAACAAACATTGTATTGCCGTTACGCCAAATATTTTGGCGAGGGTTGGTTTTCCGGAAATTTCGAAAACAATTGACAAGAAACTTATACTCATGCAAAATATCGCTAAAGGTTTTGTAGCAGGAGAGTCTGTGATTGTTATAAATATTTCTTTTACATTTTTTATCACTTTAATACAAATGAAAATCAATAGGATGTCTGCGATTATTAGTAACCAGCGCTCTGTCAGTGCGGGCTCCAGTAATAAATCGTCAACTGCAAAATATATCCAAAGTAAAATGAAAAGAAGCCAAATTGGTTTGAAAGATTTTGATAAAAATGGGTAAAGTAGATAGCTTAATGCAATTAATCTGAAGAGTTCACAAATATGCAAAAAGGACATCTGAGGGTTTCGGAAAAAGAAGGGTAGGCAGGTGAAAAACATCATTAAGCAGCCGGTGATTACGGATCTTTTTAAGAAGTTTACTTGCGCTAATACTTCATCTGCTTCCGCTAATTTCTTTACTCTTCTCATATTGGAATAACACCAAAACGTGATAAAGATAAATAGTAGAAATGCAAAGGAAATAGTATCCCATTTATTATTTAAATATATGTAAACTACTTTTGCGTTTATGCTGAAGGCACTTAATGTGGTGGCTAACAACGATTGATTATAATCAGACCATTTGTCGTTAAATATTGATTCATCTTCTTGCCCCCACATATTTGTTTTTACATTAATAGTGAGATAGTTAATTTCAGAGATAATATCATTTAATTGTAATAGCAAAACAGAAACTTTGTTCTTAAGGACCGTAACCTTTGCTAACATTGATTTTTGAGTCGAATCTAGTTGTATAGCACTTTGCAGCACCGACAGCATTTGTCTGCTTAAACTTGTGTCGGTCACACTGATTCTCAATAGTTTATCGTTTCTTATTTGTTTTAAAGAAGCGTTATTTTCGACTAATGTATTAAAATAATCAGTGAGTGTAGATTGAAAACTCATTAATCTATCTGAGTTTTCTTGCAGCATTATTCCCGCTGTGTTTAGCCCGCGCAAATTCATAGGTCTCCCTTTTTCGCTGAGTCTTTTACTAAAAGCTGTCAAGGTTTTTTTGATTTTTGGCAATGACTCTTTGATTGGGTTTACTTTTATGTTTCGTTTGATAGCTGACCTATCTCTTTTTATTTTGAAAGAATAGGATTCTACTTTCTTGACAATATAAGAGACCAGTGTATCTTGCGCCAGTGCTGCGCTTGCCGCAGAGGTTCTAGAAGGTCTACTGGTATCTTGATTTTGCGCATACGAATAAGAATAAAAGGTGCTTAATACGGCAATAAATAAAAAATTCCTGATTATATTTTTAAAGAAAATCATTGGCTTTAATATTAATTTTCTATGGGGTGGGTTTATGTTTGCAATATGCAAAAATAATTGAGTTTGAAGCAATTACTACTTAATTCTTTGAGAAATAGGTCCAGGCAATTTTTTTAAAGTATTATAACCCAGTAACTCTCCAAAGTTCATTCAAAAATGAATAATTCGCCTTTTTTTAGGACGAGCGTAAAAATGTTAGCATTTTTGATTGCTAAAGTGCCGCACAAAGAATGAAAATGCATATTTTCGACAGTTTTCCCATCATTTTGGTTGTGGTATATTGACTGTACGCAGGTAATTTTATTATAAATATCCGTTTCAACAGCAATTTTAAGCAAGTTAGACGCCATATGAATGGATGGCAAATCCTGGACAGCAATAGAAGTTCGTTAAAAATATTTTCCAAAATAAATAATTCGTTGTACTTTTGCCCACTAATAATAAAAGAAGTAATTTTTAAAGAGGTTTTAAAAACAGATTTTAATGTCTTATTTAACAAAAGAAAAAACAGCAGCAATATTTGCTAAACATGGTGGAAGTGCCACCAATTCAGGCTCCATTGAAGGTCAAGTCGCTTTATTGACAGAGCGTATTTTAGGTATTTCAAGTCACCTGAAGACAAACAAAAAAGATTTATATTCCCAACGCGGTTTGATGAAAATGGTAGGTCAGCGTAAACGTCTTTTGGCTTATTTGCAAAAGCACAATTTGCAAGGCTACCGTTCACTTATCGAGCAATTAGGGCTAAGAAAATAAATATACTATGTATAAAAAGGCTATTCCCAACACATTTTTTTTTTGTTGTTGGGAATAGTTTTTTGTGGCTAATAGTATTTACATTAATCCATAAATGAATCGACAGTACATTTCATTCTCCTTCCTTTACCGTACTGTAGTCATTTATACTTTCAAAAAATATTTATGTTAACACAACCATTAAGTGTTTCTTTTGACTTAGGCGGTGGCCGGGAAGTCATCATTGAAACAGGTAAACTGGCTCGTCAAGCGGACGGTGCTGTTACTGTTCGTCAGGGAAATAATATTCTATTGGCTACCGTCGTGGCCAATAGAGAACCTCGCGAAGGACAATCATTCTTTCCTTTAAGCGTGGATTATCAGGAAAAATTTTCAAGCGCTGGTCGTATTCCGGGTTCTTTTTTTAAGAGAGAAGCAAGGTTAAATGATTACGAAATTTTGACTAGCCGTTTAATCGACCGTGCATTGCGCCCGCTTTTTCCGGAAGATTATTTGTGTGATGTGCAGGTACTTATTTCACTTGTTTCAAGTGATGAGCAAATAATGCCTGATGCATTGGCTTGCTTAGCTGCTTCAGCAGCTTTAGCTGTTTCAGATATTCCTATTAAAGAAATCATTTCTGAGGTGCGTATCGCTCGTATTAACGGAAGTTTTGTCATCAATCCTTCTCGTAAAGAATTAGAAGATGCTGATATCAATCTTATTATCGCTGCAACAGAAAAAAATCTGATGATGGTGGAAGGCGAAAGCAAAGAATGTAGTGAAGAAGATTTGATCGAAGCCTTGGGTATCGCTCACGAAGCCATTCGCGTGCAGATTAAAGCACAGGAAAAATTACGTGATTTAAAGGGTATTACCGGAAAAAGAGATTATCCAAAAGCTGCAGAAAGCGACGATATAAAAGCTAAAGTTGCTGCATTTGCTTCTGAAAAAATTATTACGATTGCGAAAGCTCAAACGGCAAAACATGAAAGAAGCGATGCTTACAAAGCATTGAAAGTTGAATTAATTGAAAGTTTCGGTGAAGAGGCAGACGCTGAAACACTGCGCTTGGCAAAAAAATATTACGAAGATTTGCAATGGGAGCTGGTTCGCGAAATGATGCTTAACGATCGCATTCGCTTGGATGGTCGTAAGCTTGATCAAGTGCGTCAGTTAGCTATGGAAATTGATCCGTTACCTACCCCGCACGGTTCTGCGTTGTTTACGCGTGGTGAAACGCAATCTTTAACAACTGTTACTTTAGGTACGCCTTTAGACGAATTGTTGATAGAATCTGCATCAACATCTACTTACTCCAAATTTTATTTACACTATAATTTTCCTCCTTTCTCTACCGGCGAAACCAAGCCAATGCGTGGTCCTGGACGTCGAGAAATTGGGCACGGAAACTTGGCGATGCGCAGTTTGAAACAAATGGTTCCTACTGGAGATTATCCGTATACGATTCGTATTATCAGTGATATTTTGGAATCTAATGGTTCTTCTTCTATGGCGACAGTTTGCGCAGGTTCACTTGCCTTGATGGATGCTGGTGTGCCTATCCCAAAGCACGTTGGTGGCATCGCAATGGGCTTGATAACAGGGCAGGATGGTAAATATGCTATCTTATCTGATATATTGGGAGATGAAGATCATTTAGGTGATATGGACTTTAAAGTTACAGGTACACGCGATGGTATTTGTGGTGTGCAAATGGATATTAAAGTGGATGGTTTAAGCATGGAAGTAATGCGTGAAGCGTTAACCCAAGCAAAGGCTGGCCGTTTGCATATCTTGAATGCAATGTATGAATGTATTGACACCGCTCATGCTGATGTGAAACCACATGCGCCCAGAATGGTACAATTGACTGTTGAAAAAGAATTTATCGGAGCGATAATAGGACCCGGTGGTAAAGTAATTCAGGAATTACAAAAAGAAACTGGAACAACTATTAATATTGAAGAAGTAGGGGATAAAGGTATTGTGAAAATATTCTCTAACGATAAAGTAGGTGTGGAAAAAGCTGTAGAAACGATTAAAGGTATTACTGCAATCCCTGAAGTAGGGACTGTTTATGAAGGTATAGTGAAAGGTGTTAAAGAATTTGGAGCATTTGTAGAATTCTTACCAAAGAAAGAAGGTCTTTTGCATATTAGCGAAATAAGCTGGAAACGCCTTGAGACAATGGATGGCATATTTAAAGATGGGGAAAAGGTAAAAGTGAAGTTAGTAGGTGTTGATCCTAAAACAGGTAAATACAAATTAAGTCGAAAAGCCTTAATGCCAAGACCCGAAAGGCAAGAAAATGAAAGACCTCAACAACAGGGTTAATTTTCTTTTTGAGAACGAATATTTACAACGCATTCCGAGTAATTGGGATGCGTTTTTTTTAAGAAGCAAAACAATTTATATTTTGTTGCAAGAATAATTTGGCTGAAAAAAAAATGCCTTTTATATTTGCACTCCTTTCGAGAGGAGATTGCCTGATGGTGTAACGGTAGCACAACTGTTTTTGGTGCAGTTTGTCTAGGTTCGAATCCTGGTCAGGCAACCTTGCTGGACAAGTTGATTTTTAAATCGCTTGTCCAGTTTTTATTTTTGTCTAATTCATTATTGATTAATTATATACAGTTTAATAATTAGTTCAATTTAATGGTTCGAAGTAATAATTCTGGATCAACGCAAAAACTTGTGGAAAGGGCATAATATTTTTACATTTGCGGCCTAT
>NZ_JBNQGD010000248.1:0-1012 GCF_050436765.1 Arachidicoccus sp.
GAAAAAATATTGGAAAAAACATGACATGAAAAATTGACTAGAGTCTTGCGAGGCATATGTTTTGAATTTTTGATGAGTAATTTCTTTTTTTGCTCCTTCAAATGTTAGATTTTGCATATTTTTTAAAGTGCAATTTTGCAAAAATTTTAACTGTGATTTTTAATTTTTCAAATTTTCTATTTCTAAATGTCAATGTACTTTAATTGTTTAGGCTTGGCTGCTTACGCTCTGGTCACATTATGTCCACTTTTATGGAGTTTCACTGCCAACGAAGTTATTTTATTTGAAAAGGAAACAGCTCCATTTAAAATCACACGAATGCGCATTGAGAAGTGTACAATGACTAACATTCCAAGCAGTGTATTCACAATGTTCACGTTGTTCCTGTTCGTTCTCTGCTACTTGGTGCCTTTGTTTTTGGTCACTTTTTTCTATTCACGGTTGCTCGGAAAACTCAGACAGCATGCGCGGCAATTCACAGTAAGATCTTATTTTTTAATTGCATCCTGAATTTCAATGTTTAGGCTAGTCACATACCCTTAATGTAAGCTTAACTTTTATTCAATTTTATCGGCGACTTTTTACAATAGAATTATAAAATTACCTTTAGGAGGATATCACTGTATACTTTGGCGGTAGCCTGTTTCTACTTCCTATGTTGGACTCCATTCTGGGTCGCCACAGCATTTGCTGTCTACTTGGAATATGCGGGTGAACCAGACAACAGTGTGCCGCCGGCATTTGTTTATGCAATGTACTTTATTCACGCCTTACCTTTCACGAACTCTGCAGTCAACTGGGTCCTGTACGGTGCTTTAAATAGCCAACTTCAACACAGGTACAAAGGCGGACGAAATGCCGAAACAGCAACTCTGATAGCCAATGGTCATAGCACTTGTCCAACTTTGAAAACAGTCCCGTCACTTAATGGAATTAACACACACCGCGTAAGCATTCAATTCATTACCTATTTTTGTTTGAACAACGAGGAGCTAATGAGACGAATTTCAGT
>NZ_JBNQGD010000249.1:0-44608 GCF_050436765.1 Arachidicoccus sp.
TAGGCCGCAAATGTAAAAATATTATGCCCTTTCCACAAGTTTTTGCGTTGATCCCCTTTTTCTCTGAAAGCCCTGTAAAATCAATAGTTTTAAATAAAAAAGGACGTCCTTTAGAACGTCCTTTAGTGATCCCGTTGGGACTCGAACCCAAGACCCATACATTAAAAGTGTATTGCTCTACCAACTGAGCTACGGAATCTTACAATTATCTTCTAACTCATTGTTTTTCAAACTCGTTTTCCGTTAATTGGAGTGCAAAAATAAACGAAAAATCAACATCTCCAAACTTTTTAGTGAAAAAAGTTTCAATTTATTTTTATCACTCAAATATTGCTTTGCTTAAACATCGGCACACTGCATTCTACAGAACCTTCCATATAATTTCTCATACAATGGAATTATTTTTTTTATATCAAACTTAAGTGCCTGTTGATGTGCTTGATCCTTTATTTGTTGCAAGTAATTCTCATCACTTAATAAAATGATGGCCTTTTTAGCGGCAGTTTCTGTATCGCCTACATCAAACAAAAAGCCTGTCTGTCCTTCAATATTAATTTCTGGAAGTCCACCTACGTTGCTGCTTAATACCGGAACGTGAGCCGCCATGGCTTCTAAAGCAGCCAGGCCAAAGCTTTCATATTCAGATGGAATGACAAATAAGTCTGAGATGGCTAGTATTTCCTCTATCTGTTCTTGCTTGCCCATAAAACGTACGTCGTGCTCAAGCCCCAACTTATTAATATATTCTTCGCAGACAGGCCTTTCTGGCCCGTCTCCCACCATTAATAGTTTACAAGGCATCACTTCTCTCACCTTAGCGAAAATTTTTGTCACATCGCATACGCGTTTTATCTTTCTAAAATTGGAAGCATGTACTAATATTTTCTCTCCCTTAGGTGCAACGGCTTTTTTAAAAGCATCTATTGGTTTTCTATCAAAACGTTCGAGGTCAACAAAATTGTATATAACGTCGATTTCGTTTTTTATATTGAAGTATTTGAGCGTTTCTTCTTTTAGATTATTAGAAACCGCAGTAATGGCGTCACTTTCGTTAATAGAGAAAGTAACCACCGGTTCATAGGTTTTATCCTTTCCAACTAATGTAATATCTGTACCATGTAAGGTTGTGACGAATGGTACACTTCGACCAGTCTTTTCCTTTACAATCTGCTTGGCCATATAAGCAGCAGAGGCATGAGGTATGGCATAATGGACGTGCAACAAATCTAAATCATGCCTGATAATAACATCGACCAAAGTGCTTGCCAACGCCAACTCATAGGGGGGGTATTCAAATAATGGATATTCTGGAACTCGCACTTCGTGATAAAAAATATTGGCGTTAAACTCATTCAATCTTACTGGCTGACGATAAGTGATAAAGTGTACGTCATGACCCTTGGTGGCGAGTGCTTTGCCTAATTCCGTAGCTAATACACCGCTTCCGCCGAAAGTTGGGTAACAAACAATTCCTATACGCATGAATTTTTATTAGTTGTGTTTTTAAATAATGTATGTCTCTATAGAGAACATTTTACTCCATCAATACTAAGGCACAGGATCATAGCCGCTACCGCCATGTGGATGGCAACGTATAATACGTTTTAAAGTGAGCCAAAAGCCTTTCAATAATCCATATTTCTTAAATGCTTCGATTCCATATTGAGAGCAAGTGGGCGTAAACCTGCAAGTGGCGGGAAGCATGGGGGAAATAGCCAATTGATAAAACTTGATTAGCCAGATAAAAGGATAGCCTAGAATTCTGAATACCTTTTTTATAATCACAATTTTTTTTGTTTGTCAAATTGATGGATTAGCTTCTGCAAGGTAGTGAATATTTTAGATTGCATATCAACAAAATCGATTAGCACATTATCACTATATAAAAAAAATAAATCGATCTTTTTATGCTCTGACGCCGCCCAGTCTAATAGCTCATGTTTTTGTGTTCGATACGCTTCACGCATCCGACGTTTTATCAAGTTGCGTTTTACCGCATGTTTAAAATATTTTTTACTACAGGTGAACCCTGTTTGAACATTGCCAGCAGTAGTAGCGTCGCTGATGCAATAGAATACACGTACAGGAAACACATTGATATATTTCCGCTGTAAAAACAAATGGTTTATTGCTTTTCTGCTTTTAAGTTTCTCGTCCCGAGGATATGTATTTTTTTGAAGCATAGGGGAGATAAAAATCTACAGGCTAAAAATACAAAAGCGCCATAAAATATGGCGCTTTTTATAAGAAAAAAAGGTGAAGTCTACTTATTTTAATTTCCTTTCATCTGATACCGTTAATTTTTGACGGCCTTTTGCACGGCGGGAAGCTAAGACCTTACGACCATTAGCGCTTTCCATACGTTTACGAAAACCGTGTACAGATTTACGACGGCGATTATGTGGTTGAAATGTACGTTTCATCAGTTACGATTTTTAATAATTTTATGAGTCATTAATTCTTTATGAAAAGCAGGTTACCATTAACTGTTTTCATTGTGAAAGGTCGGCAAAAGTAATTCATTAAATTTAAACAGAAAAATAATTAGCCTTTAATTTTTATAGTTATAAAACTATCTGGCAGTCGGTGTTTTAAATATGCTCAAAGGAGCCGGTTTTAGTTTATATTTATAGGGATAAATAACCACTGTATTGCCAGTTTTAACTCGAATGCTTGAATTAACATTTATGCCATTATCATTCTCGGAAGAATAGGAATTGAGATCAAATTTAGGCAAAGGGGCCAGATTATTAATTCCAATATCTATTAAGTTGGTAGATAATGAAAAGAAGGAAGCAGGACGTTGAATATTCTTCAAACTAAATTTTTCAGAATTGTCTTTATTCTTATCTTTATCTCTATGATCAATGTTAAAAGAAGCGAAAGCCATACCTACACTTGCACAAAAAACAAGTGTGAAGATGAGCCTTATATTTAATATATTCCTTAACATTTCGGCAAAGATACACACTTTGTTAAATATTAACAAAATATATTTTTTATTTTTCTTTATTCTTTTATCAACACATGTGTATTACATACAGTATTAATGCCTTGTCGGCTTTATTTTATTAAGATTTGACATAAATACCGTGTTTTTTGTTGGCTATTAAAAAATACGTACTTACATTAGAGTAAGAATAGAACGATTATGAGGGAAGAAAACTATAGCGAGGATAATAAAACATTCGACAGGTGGCTACAGTTATACGACGAGATTCGCACTGGTAAATCTGCGGCCTTCTTGGAGGAAGATGCTTTTTTAGAGATTATAGAATATCTGGATGAGACTCAATCCATAAAAAAGGCTGCTGAAGCCGTAAATATAGCTTTGGAATATTATCCTTTTTCTTCGGCTATTTTAGTAAAAAAGGCCGATTACAAGATCGTGGAAAAGAAATTTGAAGAAGCTCTTTCCATTTTGGAACAGGCATCTATTTATGATAATCACGATATCAATATCATTATTCTAAAAACCGATGCTTTTCTTGGGTTAGGAAAATTGGAGGCTGCAGAATTGGAGCTAGAGGAAGCGCTTCAGATATTTCATGGAGAAGAATGCGTGGATATGCTTTTTGAATTAGCAGATGTCTACGACGATTATGAAATGTTTGACAAGGTATTTTTTTGCTTAAAATCGGCTTTAAAAATAGATGCCTCTAATGAGGAGGCCTTATATAAGATTTGTTTTTGGACTGAATTTACCGGCCGCAACGAAGAGAGTATTGCACTCCATCATCAAATAATAGATGAAAATCCTTATAATGAATTGGCTTGGTTTAATTTGGGGGCAGCCTATCAAGGATTGAAGCTTTACGAGAAATCCATTGATGCGTATAAATACGCCGTTGCAATAAACGAAAAATTCGACTACGCCTATCGTAACATGGGCGATGCATTCATGCGTTTGCGTAAATATAAGGATGCAATCGAAGTGTTGAAAAAAACGTTGGAGCTCACAAGGCCTGAAAGTATAATCTACGAAGCAATTGGCTATTGTTACCATAAAATGAATAATGGCGATAATGCGCGTTATTATTATCGCAAAGCAGTGCATCTTAGCCCAACAGAAAGTAAGTTGTATTATAAGATTGCGCTTACTTATATGGATGAAATGCAATGGCAACAAGCATTAAAGTCTATAGAAACTGCAATGGTATTTAATCAAAACTCTTACGATTACGATTTGGTAAAAGGAGAATGCTTGATGAATTTGGAACAGTACGCCGAAGCGATACATTCTTTTAGCGTTGCAGTAAATAACCGGGCAAAAAGTGTAACCGCTTGGTCATATCTTATCAAATGTCTCTATTATGCACAGGATTATCAATCGGCTGCAGAGCAAGCATTATACGCCTATGAAAATGCAGGTAACAAAACGCTATTTTTATTTTATCATGCCTTTGCCCTTTATGCGATGGGGCAGATAAAAGACGCGCTCTTTTATTTAGAATCTGCACTTAATCAGTCACCCAAGCAATTTAAAAGAGTATTAGAGTTGAATCCTTCTATTTTACAAAATAGCAAGGTTGTAGATCTTTTGGCAAGATTTAGAAAATTGCCAAAATAATCCCAACAGATTAAAACCCAACTCAAAAGCTATCATTTTATCAATCATACTTCTTACTTTTGCGACCAACAAAGTAAAACTATTCGCATGAACTTCAATCTATCGCAAATCCCAGAACGCACAATCTCTCCACGCACACACGGTCTAACCATGGTTATGGATAAAGGTCTTAGCATAGAAGAGACCAAAAATTTTGTAAGCATTGGCGCTCCATATATTGATATAGTAAAACTTGGTTTTGGCACTTCTATGGTTACACCCAACCTTCGCGAGAAAATAGAAGTATATCTCAATAAAAACATTCCGCTATATTTTGGAGGGACATTATTCGAAGCTTTTTTGATAAGGAATCAAATGGATGAATATATCTCTATTTGTAAGGATTACGGCATAAGCTATATGGAAGTAAGCGATGGATCTATTAATATTCCGCATTCTGAAAAATGCGGCTATATTGAAAAATTGACTAAACATGCAACTATTTTAAGTGAAGTCGGTAGTAAGGACGCTACCAATATTATGGCTCCTTACAAATGGATTCAATTGATGCAAGATGAATTAAATGCTGGAGCGTCTTACGTCATTGCAGAAGCACGAGAAGCTGGGAACGTAGGCCTTTACAGAGATAGCGGAGAAGTAAGGCAAGGTTTGGTAAATGAAATTTTGACCAAGATCCCCAAAGAAAAGATTATTTGGGAAGCGCCACAGAAAAACCAACAATTATATTTCCTACAATTATGCGGTTGTAACGTAAACTTAGGCAATATCGCACCTACTGAAATTATTCCTTTGGAAACTATGCGCATCGGTTTAAGAAGTGACACATTTCATCTCTACTTAGACGACAATAATAAAAATACTTACTAATTGTAATTTTCAAAGATGAATAAATATGGCATTGTAGGCTTCCCACTTTCTCATTCATTTTCTCAAAAATATTTTTCTCAAAAGTTTTTGGACGAAGGGGTAACTAATGCTGTATTTGAAAACTACGAAATTGCGGATATATCAGGTATTTCGACGCTTATTCAAGATTCGGAATTAAAAGGTTTCTGCATTACGATTCCCCACAAAAAAAATATAATTCCTTTTCTTACTGATAGTACAGATGCAGTAAAAAAAATGGGCGCATGCAATTGTGTAAATCTTAGAGGGGGTAAACTTTTCGGCCACAATACGGATGTCATAGGTTTTGAAAAGTCATTTGCTCCTCATCTCAAAAGCCACCATACAAAAGCATTGATTTTAGGAACAGGAGGTGCTGCTGCTGCCGTGCAATTTGTCTTAGAGAAATTACATATCGATTATAGGTTTGTATCAAGAAATAAAACAGAAGGAAATCTTTCTTACAATGAATTGACTAAAGATATTTTAGATGCTTACACGATCATTATCAATTGTACGCCTTTAGGAACCTACCCTAAAGTTGATGAGATGCCGGAAATTCCTTACCAATTTATCAGCCCGGCGCATTATCTTTTTGATCTGGTATACAACCCACCTCTCACTAAATTTCTCGCTCTCGGAAAGGAAAAAGGGGCGATAATCCAAAATGGTTATGAAATGCTTGTCATCCAGGCTGAAGAGAATTGGAGAATTTGGAATAAATAAGCGGTATTAATTCTTTAAAAAAAATTATCTTTATAACTGTATTCATTTTGCAAATTATTTTTTGCAGGATGGTAACATGTACAACTATTAAGATAATGAGGCAGCTGCTTTGCTCACTAGGCATATTTTCATGTATGCTTTTTATGGTGTTTTCTGCACTTGGTCAAAATGGGCAAACCATCGTAGAGTTTATTCCCAAAAGTTACATTGTACATTTTGCTGAAGGACCCATTTTAATTGATGGATCATTGAATGATAAGGCTTGGGAAAATGCTCCGTGGACCGATTTATTTGAAGACATCACCGGGTATAAGTCTGTCGCCTTTCCTACTCGGGTTAAAATGCTTTGGAATAATGACTATTTATTTATTGGAGCTAAACTTGAGGAAGAAAATGTTTGGGCGAGTATCCGGAAAAAAGATAGTATTATTTATTTGAATAATGACTTTGAAGTCTTTCTTTCAAATTCAAACAGTACAAGAAACTATACCGAAATAGAAATAAACGCACTGAATTCTTTATTAGATATTTTTATCCCTAAACCTTACCGTAACGGCGGTAAGGCATTAATTTCTTGGGATATAAAAAAATTGCAATCTGCTGTTTCTATCCAGGGAACGCTTAATAATCCAAAGGATAAAGACAGCAGCTGGACTGTGGAAGTGGCTATTCCATTCAAATCTTTAAGTTTATGGGCTGTTCAGTTTGAGCCGGCAAACAATTCCCTTTGGCGTATTAATTTTTCCAGGGTCGAATGGGACTTTGATTTGAAAAATGGTTTATATGAAAAAAGAAAGGATGCCGCGGGGAAATTGTTGCCGGAACATAATTTTGTATGGTCGCCGCAAGGTATCGTAGATATGCACTTTCCGGAGAGATGGGGATATCTATCGTTTACGACCGACAAGAATAAAACGAATTTTATCATTCCCTACACAGAACTACAAAAACTAAAGCTTTGGCATATTTATTATTTAGAAAAAAAATATTATTCCTTGCATAAAGAATATGCAAAATCTATGCATCGGCTCTCTACTAAGGACAATGTTTTGATCAATACAAAGAGAAACCGCATTCAGCTTATAGCTACTAAAAAGCAGTTTACAGCCATTATTTCTGATTTAGAAAATCAATCGATTTATTCTATAAATGATGCTGGCATTGTTGAAAATATGGGCAAACCTAAAAATTAATTAAATGACTAAGAGAAGAGAGTTTTTAAGAAATACTTTGTTATCCACGGCTGCTCTATCGCTCACACCAGCATTAAGTCTGGCAGAATCAACAAGCGGTGAAAAATATCGCAGACATAAATTAAAACATTATGTTTGGGTACAACCCAATAAATTAGATACCGAGGCGGGGTTGCATACCTTATTCCAACAATTTTCTGAAGCAGGCATCAAGGGAATTTTTATTGAAGCCGATAGCCAGATGCATTTTAAAATTGCCAAGAAATATAAACTAGAAACGCATAGATGGATTTGGACTTTGAATCGGGGCGATGCCGATTTATTGAAAGATCATCCGGATTGGTATGCCGTCAGTCGAAAAGGTGATTCTTGTGCCATCAAACCGCCTTATGTGAGCTATTATCGTTGGCTGTGTCCCTCAAAACCGTCGACGCTTGATTTTCTATCAAAGGAAGTAAACGATATACTTAGTAAAGATTACGTAGATGGTATTCAACTTGATTATATAAGATATTGTGATGTGATATTGGCGATTAATCTGTGGAAAAAATACAATATTGTACAAACTGCCGAGTTGCCGGAATATGATTTTTGTTATTGTGATCACTGCCAACAAAAGTTTCATGAATGGAGCGGCGAGACTTTAAGCGATATTGAATATCCCCAAGAAAGTCTTTCTTGGAGACACTTTAGATACAATCAGGTAAATGACATCGTTAATCATCTGGCTAAAATCGCTAAGCAACATGGTAAACCCATTACTGCGACAGGATTTCCTACTCCGGAAGTAGCTCGTCGATTGGTGCGGCAAGACTGGACAAACTGGAATATAGAAGCGATGTTTCCTCAATTTTATCACGGGTTTTACAATGAAAATTTACGTTGGATTGGAGATGCGGTAAAAGAAGGTGTTCATTTTTTGAACGGTAAATTTCCTTTGTATGCAGGTATTTATTTGCCCGACTTCAAGGATAATCAGCAGATACAGGAAGGGATAGAATATGCCTTAAACAATGGCGCTTCTGGGATGTCTTTTTTTGGAAAAGTAACGCCGGAGGTTCTTCGTGCATTAACTGCTGCTGTAGAAAATATAAAGCGTAAGTAATCTTAATCTTTGTACTGTTTTTTCTATCAATCTTACAAAATACGCAATGGCCTGCATAGTCATCCGTCTTGAATTATAGAGAAAAGTGGTCATATCTCCCTTTATTAGGTATAACAGTTTGTAGAATAAACAAAGTTGCCTTATAATGATACAATATACAATATGTGTCATTATAAGGCATACTCATCTCTAGTCAAGATAAATTAAATTAACCCTGACCAAGGATGACAAGATGGGTCCAATTTTTTATTTGAATAAAGGTTTTAGGGCTCATCAATAAATTGTCCATTGCTGTTTGCTTTTCAAAGAAGGGTAGAGTTGCTTCTTAATCTAAGCTGCTTCCTGCTCCAATTTGGCCAACTGAATGTTAGCCATTAGTTTGATATTCTCGCCCAAACCCAAACCACCTGTATCGGTTAATTTATTCCAGCTCATCCCAAATTCGGCGCGATTAACTATTCCAGTTACTTCAAAACCATGTTTTATGACTCCATGTCCATTATCTTCTGAGCCTCCATATTCCACATCTAATTCGACAGGCTTGGTTACCCCTTTCATTGTTAGATTACCTTTCATTTTGTAGTCACTACCATTGGTATTTAAAAAGGAGGTGGACTCAAAAGTAATTTCAGGATATAAATCTGCTTCAAAAAAATCGCCGCTTTGCAAATGCCCGTCACGCTGGGCCTGATTGGTGTCGATACTTTTCACATCGATCGTAAATTTTACTTTTGCATTTTTAAAATCATCTCCTTCTGAAACTACATTGCCATTAAATTTTTTAAAGGAACCTGTTACATTTGAAATAACCAAATGCTTAATCTTAAATAACACATCGGAGTGCATTGGGTCAATTGCCCATGTTGTTGTACTTGCCATCATTTTTTTATTTAAATTTTTAATTATGGTGTAAAATTAAGTATATTTGCTAACTAAAGTATAGTTGTTACCTAAACGTAAGTAGTTACCTGTAAGTAAGTATATTGAAAATAAAGAAGTTATGAATCAAAAAGAAGCTGTTTGCCAGCAGAGGCTATTGGTTACCCGAGATGCTCTGGAAGCAATTCAAGGCAAATGGAGAGTGCCTATTATTGTCTCCTTGACATATGGCAATAAAAGATTTGGAGAAATTCAACGAGAGATTGTCGACATATCACCCAAAATGTTGTCGCAAGAACTAAAGGCGCTGGAGATGAATAAAATTATTTCCAGAACGCTCTATGACAGTATGCCGGTAACTGTGGAATATTCTTTAACGCCGTTAGGAATGTCCATGCAAAAATTGCTTGATGAAATTTTAAATTGGGGTATTTATTTTCGAAAAGAAGTTGTGGGGAAGTAATGCTCACATGGGTTGACGGCAAAGTGGCTTAGACTTTGCCGTGAGGTGAAGAAAACAGCTGATTTGTGCCTTATCGTTAGTTACCCATCGGTTAATTTAAGCCAACCGTCTGAGCTAATCCCTTTACCCATTGTTGATGCAATGCATCTTCAATTTTACATACATCTTCAGCGATAGGCTGCCAATTTTCATCAAACTTTTTTAGCATTCTGGTCATCTCTTCCAGATGTCCGGCTTCCTCCAAAATGATAGATTTTACATTTACTTTAGAATCGGTCGCAGTCAATACTTTTTGATAGATATCATATAAGCTATCGGCACGTACTTCAATAGCATAGGTGACCAATATATAAGCCGCATCGTGCATGGCACGGCCTTTTAATCCTCTGTTATATAAATATCTACAAGCCTTTGCATCCAATTGATGCAAATATTGATAGCTTACTACCGGGGCTAATAAAAACTCAAAATTATAATCAGGACAGAGATCTTCACCCAATTTTCCTATTTGTTTTTTTAGATAAAAAGCGTGGCGTGCCTCTTCGGCTGCATGCTTTAGAATCGTCAGATTTACATTTACCGGATGCTCATATTTAGATATTTTACGTGCACCCACATTTTCCATAAGCGATAAAGTATTTAATAATTTCGCGTGTAAATGATCTTCAGCTACAATTTTTTCTAAAGCTTGTTCAAATAAGTTTTCCATTTAATAAAATTCAAAAGTAAAAATTCAATTTTAGTACCTAAATACGATCATTCCTTATTGTTAGGACATTATATTGTCCTCAAAATATCCGGTAATGAGGGCTATCCATTTTGCAAATTTTGCAAAAGTTCTTCCATTGCATTATAAATCAAATCTAATTCTTTATCAGTAATGCAATATGGTGGAAGCAAATATATAATGTTTCCCAAAGGCCGCATCAATATTTTTCTTTCTATGAAAAAATTATAAAAATAATCTCTTCCTTCACTTAAATAATCTGTTGCTGCACCTGTGTCTATTTCTACGGCTAAGATGGTCCCACAATGGCGTACATCTTTTACATTTGTATAAGAAGCAAATCTTTCTATCTGCATTGTATGTTTCATGGCAATGCGCTGGATATCCTTCTGACAATCGGCAGACAATAATAAATCTAAGCTCGCCAACCCAGCGACACACCCGATTGGGTTGGCGGTAAAAGAATGCCCATGAAATAGTGTCTTGTGCGCATCATCGCTAAGGAAGGCATCAAAAATCTCTTGTGTGCAAGCAGTGACACCCATCGGTAAAGTACCGCCCGTCAATCCTTTGGACAAGCAAATGATATCTGGTTGAGCGTTCTTTAATTGATAGCAAGCGAATAATGTACCCGTCCTACCAAAGCCGGTAAGCACTTCATCAGCAACCACTAAAGTGTCGTATTGCTTACAAAGCAAAAACATCTTTTCCAAAATATCAGCAGAATATGTTCTCATTCCTGCACAGCCCTGTAATAAGGGCTCTACAATAAAACAGGAGGTATCACCGGTTTGCAATAATTTTTTCAATGCTGCTAATGTTTCCTGTTCTTTTCCTTCACTGGGAAAGGGAATAAAATCGACATCGAAAAGCATTGAATTAAAGGGTTCTGTAAAAACGTTGCGGGCGCTTACCGACATGGCGCCGAACGTGTCGCCATGGTATGCACCATCCAGAGCAATTACTTTGGTTTTGTTTTTCTCATTTTTATTTTGATGATACTGGTGCGCCATTTTTAAAGCCACTTCTATAGCCGTAGACCCATTATCCGAATAAAAAACCTTGGTCATATTGCCAGGCAAAATAGGCAATAACCTTTCCGCCAATGCTACGGCGGGCTCGTGGGTAAAACCGGCGAAAATAACGTGTTCAAGCGTATTTAATTGCTCACTTATTTTTTTGGCGATGTGGGGGTGTGAATGTCCATGAAGATTTACCCACCATGACGATATAGCATCTATATATTGTTCACCGTTTTCTGCCACAAGATAAACCCCTTTGGCAGTTTTTACTCCAATCGAATCAGGCGACAGTTTCATTTGGGTATATGGATGCCAGGTAACTTTTTTATCTCTTTCTTGTAATGTCATCTCTATTAAATTATGGTTTATCTTCTATTTTTTATGGAGTGTTGCGGGAGGTAATATCATCATAGCGTGCGTACTGTGTAATTACGAAATGCTTGAATTCTTCCTTGAATGGAGGCTAAGCATTGGTTGACCTTATTGAACTTACATTTTCCATAGCAAGCAAGAATCTATCAAATTCCTTCTGTTTCTTTCCATTGTTTTCTAAAATATGCTGCTTCTTTTTGAATAGTATCTTTATCTATTTTATCTAATTCATTTACATAAATTATAGGTTCTACACCCGAATAATTTTCAATAAAACTTTCGGAACTTTCATTTCTTTTTCCGTTGATGATAAGTGCCAGAACTTTTACATTTCTTTGTTTTAAAACTTCCAAACATAGCAGCGTATGATTGATGCTACCTAAATAATTTCGAGAGACAAGTACAACGGGCAATTGATGATGTTGTACAAAATCGAGCATGGTATTTTTGTCGTCCATTGGAGAAAAAATACCACCCGCTGTTTCTATCAACAAAAGATTTTCTGTTGATGGAATATGAAAATTGCTGCAATTGTATTGCAGGTTTTCGGCAGCTGCCGCGGTATGTGGTGATGCCGGCATCAATAGTTTTATTGCTTCTGGATGAATGACTGATTGTCTATTAGATATTAGTCTTTCAATTTTTATACTGTCACTATTGACTAAATCTCCCGCTTGTACGGGCTTCCAGTAATCTGCCTGCAAAGCCTCCGTCATAATCGCGGCAGTAATCGTTTTTCCGATATCGGTATGGATACCTAGTATCGCTATTTGGACAGACATGCTGCTAATTCTTTTAATAATAAATTTATTTCCTCTTTTGTATTAAAGCTGTGCAGGCAAATCCGGATTCTTTCTTCCCCCTTTGCGACAGTTGGGCTTTTTATTGCCGATACATTTATACCCGCCATTTTACAGCTTTCTGATACAATCTTTACCAGATCATTATTTGAGAGAATCAAACTTTGGATAGGAGAAGCGCTCTGTTTCCAGTAGTAATTACCTATATTCTTTTTTCTCTGGTTAAAATATTGAATCAGACTGTGTAGCTTTTCTCTTTCCTCCGGGTGATTTTGTATAAAAATATAATTGTTTTCAATCGCTTGTAGTGCCTGGTCGGGTAGGGCAGTCGTATAAATAAAAGAGCGCGCAAAATTAACTAAATATGCTTTTAGCAAATTACTACCCACTACCACCGCGCCGTGACTACCCACCGCTTTGCCGAAAGTATGCACGCGTGCAAATACTTTTTTGTGCAAATTTAACTGCTGCACAATTCCTTCGCCCTTTTCACCGAAAACCCCTGTGGCATGTGCTTCGTCGACAATCAAAGATACATTAAAGGACGCGCATAACTGGACGATCTGTTCTATAGGAGCTATATCTCCTTCCATCGAATAAACCGATTCAATCACTACAATGATCTGGACACCTTCGGTTGAAAATTTCTGTAATTTTTCTTTTAAATCGATATAATCGTTGTGTTTAAAACGAAAACTTTGTTTACAAAAACTCAAACGGATGCCATCTATTATACTGGCATGTGCCAATTCATCGTACAAATAAATAGTATGCCGATTGCCGAGTGAAGATAATAATCCCAGGTTGGCGTCGTAGCCCGAATTGAAAAGTAATGCCGTTTCTGTTAGATGAATATCTGCCAGATATTCTTCTAATGCTATTGCTTTTTTTGAATTACCCGACAACAATCGGGAGCCGGTAGAACCCGAAGAATTTGCGCTTTCAGCTTTGGCCAGATTCTTTCTTGCGATGCCTAAATAATCGTTGGAGAAAAAGTCGATACCACTTTCCCGCAATTGTAAGTGGCGCTTATTACCGGCAATTTCTCTTTGCTGTAGCCGTTGCTCTATATATTTTTCTGTTTTAGTTTGCATTACTTAACGCTACAAAAGTAACAAACTAATGAATTGCGCCAGTAGTTTAAAAAAGAATTGAGAATTTCTTAAATTTGATTTCTTGTTACTTGCTTAAATACCTGAAATAATGAAAAGATTACTCTTTTTTATTGTTCTTTTAATGGCTGTGAGTCTTTCTCGGGCGCAAAGTAATGAATCTTTTGCGAGAGAAATAGCCAATTATAAACATCAGGACTCTTTGCATTTTCCGCCGAAAAATGCCATTCTTTTTGTCGGCAGCTCGTCCTTTAGAAAATGGACCGATGTGCAGGATTACTTTCCTGATTTTACCGTCATTAATCGAGGTTTTGGCGGCTCTCAATTGCAGAATGTAATTTTTTACGCCAATAAAATTATCTATCCTTATCACCCCAAACAAATTCTTATTTATTGTGGCGACAATGATTTTGCTTATGATAAAACTGTTTCGGCAGAAACAGTTTTTAATAGATTTAAAACTTTGTTTTTTCAAATAAGGAAACATTTGCCTAAAGCGAATATTGGTTTTCTCGCTATCAAATATAGTCCCAGCAGAGAAAGACTATGGAGTAAGATGAAGCGCACAAATCAGCTGGCACAAAACTTCTTAGCCAATCAACGAAATGCGGAATTTATCGACATTACAAAAGGTATGTTCGATAAAAATGGAAAGGTAATTACCTCTATTTATCAAAATGATATGTTGCATTTAAATCCTGCAGGTTACAAAATTTGGCAGAGTGATATTTTGCCCTACTTATTAAAATAAAACATACCTATTAAATACACTTCCTGGTTTATCGAAATAATGGGGGAATGAACAGGCTTACTATTTTTGAAGGTTGAGCGCTACCAGTTATCATTTTGTTGTCATCAGGAGATAGCTCTGTCAATGGGCGGTGTTTGATTTCCTAATTAAACTAAAGGATGTCCTTTTGTTATTTTCGGGCGTAAATCAGGCATCCACTTCCCTCTCTGCCAGATACAATTTTCTACACTTTATTGAGGAGTGTCAATTTCCTATAACTTCCAGTATTTCTTGAATGGTCGCATGACCTTTGTCTTTGGAGTAAAATAGCTGCATATCATTGTGAAATTGCTCCTCTGTATAGAGGCTAGGATTATTCTTGTGCTTTTCAAATAACTGCTTGCCATACGCCGGCCTTGGTCCCCAATGGCCAATAACATGGAAGTTGTCGTCTATAAAAATAAGTATGGGAATCGATTTAGCGCCATTAGTTAAAAAATCAGCAATAAGAGAAGGCTCCTGGTCGCGATAGGTGATTCTGATTTCGTTATTAATGAAAAACTTATGTGCTATAGGAATGGCCGAACTTGCGTCGCCACACCAAGTTTCTGAAATAATTAAGATTTTACCTTTAAAGTCTTTTTGATCCCTTAGTTTAATTTGTTCCGGATCGGGTATGTATACCTTTTCCATTCTGCGTATTCTTTGAATACCTAACTGGTAATATTGTTGATATTTCTTTTCTATATCGGTTTGCGGGTTGTCAATTGATTCTTGTCCTCTTTCCAAATATACTTCGTAGGAAACGGCTTTATTCCAAAATTGTTTAATATTCATGTTTTCTTATTGTTTGCATAGACATACGGCATGTATGTTTGTGGAAAAACTTTGCAAAATTAAACGTTTTTTTTTGGGGAACTGTCTGAATAAAGTAAAATTAGAATGGGAAAAGCTTAATTACATTAAAAGGCGGCTAAGTGTTAATTTCAGGAAAATTAAACATAAATTTAGTAAAGAAGAATCTCATTTTATTTGTAACTTGTCGGTCACATAGCGAATGATTGATCTTTATAAAATTCCCAAACAAAAATTAATATCAGATATGAGTTACTCCAATGCAAAATCAGTAAAGACACTTACAGTTTGTGGAAAAAACTTCCAGTATTGTTCCTTAAAAGACCTTCCAATAAGCATTGATCATTTACCCTTTAGTATTCGCATTCTCTTAGAAAACGCGCTTAGGAATTATGATGGTTTTAGCATTACTGATGAGCATATCGACACATTATTGCAATGGAAACCAGAGGCTGTTGAGAACGATATACCTTATAAACCTTCACGTGTCTTAATGCAGGACTTCACCGGTGTTCCTGCGGTGGTGGATATTGCATCTCTTCGGTCTGAATTTGTTCGACATGGTAAAGACGGGCAGAAAATAAATCCTGAAATACCTGTTGATTTGATTATTGACCACTCCGTGCAAGTAGATTATTATGGTACTGACTATGCTTATGGTAAAAATGTGGAACTTGAATTTGAAAGAAATAAAGAACGATATGAGCTACTGAAATGGGCTCAAAAAGGGCTCAGTAATTTTACTGTGGTGCCGCCCGGAATGGGTATTTGCCATCAGGTAAATTTGGAATATTTGGCAAAGGGCGTTACTTCCAGAGATGGTTGGTTGTTTCCTGATACGTTGGTCGGTACAGATTCTCATACACCGATGGTCAACGGTATTGGGGTTGTAGGTTGGGGCGTTGGCGGTATTGAGGCAGAAGCTGCCATGTTAGGTCAGCCCATTTTTTTTAGTTGCCCCAAAGTGGTTGGATTGAGACTAATCGGAACTATTGCAGATCAATGCACCGCTACTGACATGGTATTGGCTATTGCCCGCTTGCTCAGAAATACTGGGGTTGTAGGTAAGTTTGTCGAAGTCTTTGGCGATGGATTAGCACATTTAACTGTTACGGACCGGGCAACTATTTCTAATATGTCACCAGAATTTGGTTGCACGGTTACCTATTTCCCCGTAGATAATCGCACACTGGAATATATGCACGCTACTAATCGCAGCGCAGAACAGATTGAGATTGTGGAGACCTATTGTAAGATGAATTTATTATGGAGAACCGGTAAGGAAGATATAAAATATTCTTCCATTGTGGAACTCGATTTGTCTACACTTGAACCTTCGGTGGCCGGGCCAAAGCGTCCGCAGGATAAAATTTTTGTAAAAGATTTGGCGAATAAATTTGGCGAACTGTTGAAAGACGAATTTAGCCGTGAATACCAAACCAAAGATAGACGAAAAGAATTTGCGATGCTTACGGAAGGTGGATCCGGCACAGAATTTACTTTGGGGAAGGTCCCCAGTGAAGGAAAGCTGCACGCCGAAGTCATCGTCGATAATAATCTTCGATCTGTTAGAATTAAACAGCCCAACAAGGAGTTTGTTGTCAGCGATGGGAGTATTGTAATTGCTGCAATTACCAGTTGCACCAATACGTCAAATCCTGCGGTAATGGTTGGGGCTGGCTTAGTGGCGAGAAATGCGGTGGAGAGGGGATTGAGGGCAAAATCCTGGGTAAAAACTTCTTTGGCGCCTGGTTCGAAAGTGGTGACCAAATATCTAGAGCGTTCCGGTTTAAGTGCTCATTTGGAGGCCTTGCGATTTCATACAGTCGGGTATGGTTGTACTTCTTGTATTGGCAACTCGGGTCCATTACCTCCTGCAATAGCGGAGGCGGTGGATAAAGGAGAATTAGTCGTGGCTTCGGTGCTTTCCGGGAACCGGAATTTTGAAGCTAGGGTACACCCGCAGGTGAAGATGAATTTCTTAATGTCTCCCATGTTGGTGGTGGCCTATGCCTTAGCTGGTCGTGTGGATTTAGATTTGATGCATGACCCAATAGATTTAGACCCCAATGGTGAACCTGTCTATTTAAAGGATTTGTGGCCTTCGAGAGAAGAAATTAGTGATACTATTAATCAATGTATGAAGCAGGATGATTTTGGAGAAGTGTATGATGTGATTTTTGATGGTGCTACTGATTGGCAGAATTTGGAAGTAAATCTTGCGCAAGATTTTGAATGGCGTTCGGATTCCACATATATCAAAGAGGCTCCTTTCTTTGAAAATTTAACGCCTAGGCCGGAACCGATGGCAGATATTGCCGATGCCAGGGTATTGCTTTATTTGGGAGATTCAGTAACGACCGATCATATTTCTCCAGCCGGACAATTTAATGAAAATTCTGCTGCGGGTCAATACTTACTGAGTAAAGGTATCCCTAAAGCTAAATTTAATTCTTATGGCTCCAGAAGGGGCAATCATGAAGTGATGATGCGTGGTACCTTCGCCAATGTAAGAATTCGCAATAGAATTGCTGATAAGGAAGGTGGGTTTAGCCGCTACTTCCCCACAGATAAAGTGGATACAGTATTTGATGTGGCTAAACAGTATGAACAAGATAAAACTCCTTTGATAATATTAGCTGGCAAGGAATATGGATCCGGATCTTCAAGGGATTGGGCGGCAAAAGGAACTTATCTACTCGGCGTTAAGGCCGTTATTGCGGAAAGTTTTGAACGAATTCATAGAAGCAACCTTGTGGGTATGGGTGTAGCTCCCTTGGTATTTGTACAAGACGAGAATGCTGCATCTTTAGGATTGGATGGCTCTGAGATCTATACTATTACTGGTTTGGCGGTAGATTTGAAACCGCATAAATTATTGAATGTGAAAGCCATTCATCCCTCAGGCAAAGAAATCAACTTTAAGGTAGAAGCCAGATTGAATTCTGCCATTGAAATTGAATACTTCAAGAACCAAGGTATATTGCAATATGTATTGCGAGAATACTTAAAGAAGGATTAGATTTTTTTAAGAACAAAATGATCAGGGCTGTCACCTTAAAATTATTTTGGTGCGTTTTGCCCGTTGTGCTTTCTTTCGGAGGGGGACGCAAAATATTTCACCCGATAATAACCTCTTTGTTGTATCTGTTTTTATACGCCAGTGGTGACATCCCGGTAATCTTTCTGAATACCTCCCGAAACGCTTTCTCGTCTGAATAACCAACTTCATACATTATTTCGCTGATGGTTTTACGGCTGATCTCTAATGCTTTTTTTGCCGATTCAATCTTCACTCTTTGTGTGTATTCGACGGGCGTATTTCCTGTTGCCTTAATAAACCTTCTATCAAAATTTCGTCTGCCCACGGCTAGTCTGGACGACAAATCTGTAATAGATATTTTTTCACCTAACTTACTTTCAATATAAGCCTGTGCCTTTTTCACCATTTCATCTCCATGCAATTTTTGCCCGGTAAATAGCGCAAATGGTGATTGGCTATTGCGGTCCATTTCAATTTGAAATACTTTGGAACAATAGATGGCTGTTTGTCTGTCGTAATATTTTTCTATCAAATAAATCATCAGGTTCAAAAATGAATATGCGCCGCCATTTGTATAGATGCCATTTTCGTCTGTAATCAACTGATCCGTCTGCAAATTTACTTTTGGAAACATAGCTCTGAAATTCTCGGCTACGGCCCAATGTGTGGAGCAACTTTTTCCATCTAACAAACCGGTAACTGCCAACATAAAAGCACCTGTACATATACTCGCTATCGCAGCGCCATGTGCATATTGTCGCACTATCCAATCAATCATTAATTTGTTTCCTTTCAAAGCTTTTTCATAATTGTGATTTAATGAAGGAATGATGACAAGGTCGGTTTTGGTAATTGACGAAATATTAGCATTCGGCCGCACACAAAACAAGCCGCTATAAAATTCTACTTCTTTTGATAGGCCAACCAGTTCAATTTTGAACACCTGTTTTTTGCCTGCTGCCTTCCAGTAGTCATTGGCTCTTGTAAATATTTTGTAAGGCCCGACAATACTGCTTAGATTATTCTGTCCTTCTGGCACTAATATGGTAAGATGTTTCATGCGTATATTTCTCACAAAGATAGAAATTAATGTTGTCCAAATCAACCCGCTACTATGTCCATTTAATACCCTGTAAAAGTGATATTTGTATAATACTTTTGTTAGAGAAAATCAACTAAAATATATCAAATATGGAAAATCAAAATTTCGCTACTACGATTTTCGTAGATCAAACACCCGAAGAAGTATTTAATGCCATCAATAATGTCCGCGGTTGGTGGTCGGAGGAAATCGAGGGTAGTACAAAAAATATCAATGATGAATTTACCTATCATTATCAAGATGTCCATCGCTGTAAAATGAGAATAATAGAATCTCTTGTTGGTCAAAAAGTGGTGTGGCTTTGCACGGATAACTATTTTAGTTTTACTAAAGACAAAAGTGAATGGAAAGGAACGAAAATTATTTTTGAAATATCAAGACAAGGAAATAAAACGCAACTTTATTTCACGCATGAGGGTTTGGTTCCGGAATATGAATGTTATAGTGCCTGTGTAAATGGATGGATGCAATATATAGCACAAAGCCTGCCGAGCTTAATAAATACGGGGATAGGTCAACCAAACTCCAAGGAAAAAGCCTATACGATTCATGAAATTGCTGCCCGCTTTAATGAGCTTGCGCAACAGGAAAAGTGGTTTGAAATTCAGGATGAACTTTTCGCAGAAAATGTAAAAAGTGTAGATCCGCCCGCTTCTCCCTATTTTGGATACGCGGAGGGTAAAGCAGTCGTTCGCAAAAAAGGAGAGGATTTTGTCAAGAAGATTGAGGAATTCCATGGAGCCCATACAACTACACCCGTTATAGGCGGGAGTCATTTCGCCGTAGGAAGAGAAATGGATATTACAGTGCAAGGACATGGCAGAATACAGCTGAACGAGGTAATGCTATACGAAGTGAAAGATGGCAAAATTGTACTGGAACAGTTTTTTTATTAAAAAAGATATAAAGATAAATGGCATGGCACAAATGATTGTGATTTACAAGACGCCCGAAAACAAAGAGGTTTTTGATAAACACTATTTTGAAGTACACATACCTATGGCAAAAAAACTTCCTGGGTTGAGAAAATATGAGGTTAGTGAAAGCCCGATTATTTCCACGGCGGGAGATAGGCAAACCTATCAGATTGGAACTTTATACTTTGATAGTTTGGAGGATATGAATGCAGCAATTGCCTCTGCGCAGGGAAAGGCTTGTGCAGCAGACAGAAGAATTTTGGTTCCCGATGATGAGAAAATTCAAATTTACTTATTTGATACAATAGAGATTTAAGAAACCCACAAATCAGCAGTTGCTTGCACCGAAGACGAGTAAGACCTAGCAACTGCCAGTAGACTGAATTGTGTATTAGGTCATTTTTGGAAAACGACCTAATACACAAATGTTTTGTCAACTATTAAATGACGGATAGCATCCACCAGTGAGGCAGTGCGGGCACCCGTCAATTCACTAGAAAAATTACTTACCAAACTTCTTTCTTAGCTCAGAAAGCGCATCATTCATATTTAAATTGGCCACTTCTTTCTTTACTGGTTGATGATTGTTTTTGGTCTGAGTACTTCTTCTTTCCTGCGTGGGTTTTTCCTGTGCTTGTTTTATAGATAAGCCAATCCGCTTACGCACTATATCTACTTCCATGACTTTTACCGCCACTTTATCATTTAATTTTAAAACTTCACTTGGGTCCGAAATATATTGATGCGCTATTTCAGAGACGTGTACCAAACCATCCTGCTTCACGCCAATATCTACAAAAGCCCCGAATCGTGTGATGTTGGTTACCATGCCGGGCACAATCATTCCTTCTTTTACATCTTCAATCTTATAAATACCGGCATATTCAAATTGTTCCAGTTCACTGCGCGGATCCAATCCCGGCTTCTTCAATTCATTCAAAATATCCCTAATAGTAAGCGCTCCAAACTCTTCTGAGATATATTGCTTAACCGGAATTTCTTTAATCAGTTTTTCATTGCCTATTAATTCGCTGACATCGACGGATAGATCTTTAGCCATTGTTTCAACCACGGCGTAAGACTCGGGATGCAAAGCGCTCTCATCCAAAGGATTTTCACCCGATTTTACGCGTAAAAATCCGGCACATTGTTCAAAAGCTTTTTCCCCCAGACGCGCTACTTTTAGTAATTGTTTTCTGTTGGAAAATTTGCCAATCTCTTCTCTGTATTTTACAATATTATCCGCCAATGAAGGTCCAATACCACTGACATAACTCAATAAATGTTTGCTCGCCGTATTCAAATTTACACCTACCGCATTCACGCAACTCACCACAGTTTGATCCAGTCTTTCTTTTAACCTAAACTGATTTACATCGTGTTGGTATTGGCCAACACCGATGCTTTTGGGATCTATTTTTACTAATTCGGCTAATGGATCCATCAATCTTCTTCCGATGCTCACAGCGCCACGAATCGTAATATCTTCATTGGGAAATTCTTCACGGGCAATTTCGGATGCAGAGTAAATAGAAGCACCATCTTCATTCACCATAAATACAGGTAAATCTAATTTTAATGATTTGATAAACTGTTCCGTTTCTCTGCCCGCTGTGCCGTCTCCTATAGCGAAGGCTTCTGTATTGAACCTCCTTACCAAATCTTTGATAGTATTTTCTGCTTCTGTAAGTTTGTGATTTTTTTCGTGTACGTAAATAAGAGCTGTTGTTTGTAGCTTGCCTGTTTCGTCAATGACTACGACTTTACAACCTGTTCTGTATCCTGGATCGATAGCCAACAAGCGTTTGCTACCCAGAGGAGACGAAAGTAAGAGTTGGCGCAAGTTCTCCGCAAACACATTAATGGCTTCTTCATCTGCATTCTGTTTAAGCTGTGTTCGGAACTCTGTTTCCAAACTCGGTTGCAACAATCTTCGGTAGGCGTCTTTGATGGCTTTTTTTACTTGTTCGACCGAACCGTTCAAAGAATTTTTAATATAGATCTCTTCCAAATCCTCTAAGGCAAACGCTTCTTCCGGGGCTATGGACATACGCAGAAACCCTTCCATAAATCCCCGTAAAACAGCTAGAACTCTATGCGAAGGCACTTTCGCAATAGGTTCGGAAAAATCGAAATAATCTTTAAACTTGGCACCTTCGGTTTCTTTTTCTGCAATCACTTCACTTTTCAATAAGGCCTCATCTTCAAATAGTTTTCTAATTTTCGCACGCACTTGTGCATCTTCGTTGATGGTTTCAGAAATAATATCCCGGGCTCCCTGTAGAGCTAAATCGACAGAAGTAATCTTTTCGTTGAAATATTTTTCAGCTTCAACGTTCAAGTCTATTCCCGTTTGTTCCAAGATAATCAATGCCAATGGCTCTAAGCCATTTTCTCTTGCTGTTTGTGCTTTTGTTTTGCGCTTAGGTTTGTAAGGTAAATAGATATCTTCTAACTCGGTTAGCGTGGAAGCTTTGTCAATTTTCGACTGTAAATCTTCCGTCATCTTTCCTTGTTCGGAAATCGTATGTTCTATAAAGGCTTTTCTATCCGTGAACTCTTTTAAAAATTTAGCTTCGTCTTGTATCTGTTGAATTTGCACTTCATCCAGTGCACCTGTTTTATCTTTACGATAGCGCGCAATAAAGGGTATGGTACTGCCTTCTGCTAACAAATTCAATACGGCTTCGGCCTGCTCTTTTTTGATATTTAATTTCTGAGCAATGGGTAAAATAAATTCTGTCATAGTCTAAAATTGGATGGCGAATGTAAGTCAATTTACCGATTTCAAAGAATAGAAAACTTTCATCTACAAAGCAGCAATCGTGAAATTGCTTATGCCAATTTTTGCGCTGTTGTCCAACTTTGTACTGGGGCTTATGTAGAAGTATTTGGTTTTGCTGGTCGCAAGAAACATTTGCGTATCCAATACTTTTACTTTATCTAAATATACCTGCATATTGTCTCCTTTCACTTTTATCGCGACGTGCATAATACCGATAGCATAGGCAGCCAATGGGAAATCTATTGTATTGTCAACCTTCGTATCACTGCTATAATTGCCAACTTGTTTATTCCAATAATGGATTTCTGTTTCCGTAATAGCATTTTCGTTATAGGCATCCCCAATATAACTGCTTATATTATTGTCATGTGCAAAGCCGAAACTTAATGCTTCCAGATCATTTGCACTTGTATTACTATGTGTAGCAATATCAAATTCAATGGTAAAATCAGTAGGCAAAGGCTTGTCATTTTCTAGTTTATAAGTGGTGAACTCTTTGAGTGATAGCCATCGTCCTTCTCTATTTTTAAATAAAGCAATTTCCCCCGTTCCGCTTGTTTTCCATAAATGTGCCATTGATCCTAGTGAATCTTGAGAAAAATTGTCATTAAAAATAATTTTGCTTCCCGGAATAAAATTGTAGGACTTGGCAGCTTGAGCGAAAAAGGCAGTATTGGCTACGGATGTTTGTTGATTGGCTCCTGTTTTATTGCCCTTATCAGAAAAGGCATTGTCAATCATCTGATCGGTTTTCTCACCAATTTTGGCGGATACCTTGTCTTTAATTCTTTTAAATAATTGTGCGTGAGAGTGGTTTGCGAATAGCAACGACACAGCAATGCTAGTCACAGTAAGTGTTAGGTTTTTCATTGTTGTTTTTTTGTTAGATACGAGAATAGGTTTTAATAGTGATTTTCTTAGGTAATAGTCTAGCGCAAGTTAATAAAAATCATCGAATTATACCTGCCTTACCAAGGTTGATTGAATCTCAAACCAATATACTTATCAAAAATTGAGCGATCTGAATGATCACGAAACGCAATTGGTGAGAAAGTTGTGAGGAAATTGATCGATAGATTAATAGGCAGCGGGAGGGATGGTTTATCCTGCCTTTTCACTCAGTAAAAAGATCGGTAAAGATATTGATAGTTGATGGTGAAAATTCTTTGAAAAAAAGTAGCATGTATTTTGATTTTGTAGAATTAACCATTTCTTATTTGTTTAAACTAGCAAATGTTTTACTTTTGCCATCGCGGAATTAAAATTTAATAAGACCGGGATGATAAATAACCAACATTATCATCCCGGCACTATTTTCTACCTAATAAGACTAAACGGATTGTGAAAGTAAACCATTTCTATGTATCAAGTAAAACCTGATGTGAATGTGATTGGATACATCAAGCCTTAAATCTCTCAATGAGAGAATGGGCTTGCAAAAATGGATACCTTTTAGACAGATGTTTAAACGCTGCAAAGAATATTCTTAAAGAAGGATTAAAAATACTATCGTCAGGGACTGGCGATTACGCGGGTGGAGACTCAAATAAGACTTTGTTACAAAGCATAAGTCTGCGAAACCGGAAGCCCATTGGTCTTTAGCAAAGCGGTTCACTACGCCAAGTGCTTATGATGATTACATATCAGAATTAAAAGTAAAAAAATAATAGAGTTTTCAATAATATTCTTCAATTACGCAATGTCAATTTTTTCAAGCACCCTGCTAATCTCTTTTCAACGGCAGTTTTCGAAGTTTTTACCGAAGTTTTTTAAAGTGACAATTGTGAATGATTAATAATTTTAATTTATACATTCCCTTGAACACATTATGAGCGAAAGAATAAATGAGCGCCAACGCCGGGGCAGGTCTGGACTTAATAATCAGAATCCCGCAACTTTTCAACTTGATTCAGTTCCTTGGCTATTAAAATAGTTAAATGCTGGAACATTGTTGACATATAATACGCTTATCTGCTTTGATAAAGGATCGTAATAATTACGACGACTTAGATATGCAATTTGCTTGACACAAATGTTCTCTCATTACTTGCTTTAGTAAATGGTTAATGTAAGACGAAATCAAAAATAGCGCAATAGCTGAACCTATATCACTCGTTGTCTAAAATTTAAGAAACTTTATAAGAAAACCCTAATTAACCTTAATTTTGGTTTTGTAAATAAATATTTAAATCCCTTAATGTCATCATTTCAACAATATACAGATGAGCAGTTGTTGCTTGCTCTGGATGGAGGTTCAGAAAATGCATTTACGGAAATCTTTTATAGATATGATTCCCAGGTGCATCATTTTATATTAAAAATGGTCAAGGATGTGTCTTTTGCTGAAGAGCTCACTCAACAAGTATTTATAAAAGTTTGGGAGAAGCGGAGTTTACTAAAAAATGTGAAGAACCTTAGAGCGTATTTACTTACTATATCTTCAAACTTAGTTATTAATAATATTAAAAAACAGCTTTCAGAGAAGTCGTCGTTGGAGAATTTATTTAATAACATTAATAGCCAGAGATCATCAAGTTCTGATGAAATCCTTATACTTAAAGACACAGAATCTATTATCGAAAAGGCAATCCAGTTATTGCCCAGACAACAAAAGAATGTTTTTAATTTAAGTAGAAAGCAGGGGATGTCGAATGATGAAATTGCTAAAGAATTAAATATCTCCAAATTTACCGTTAAATACCATTTAGCCGAAGCGGTAAAAGGTGTAAAAAAGTATTTGCAGCAACACGAACAAATTTCGTCATCTTTTCTTATTATTCTTTCGCTTCTTTATATAATAGATTAATAAATATATTGGACGGCCAGTCTAATTCTCTACCTTAATTGTCTATATAATGAGAAATCATTTTTATGGAGAATGACAAACTTTTTTATTTATTAGAACAGTTAGCTTCTAATAAAATATCGATGGAAGAGCTATATGAATTAAAAAAAGAATTGGCAATTCGAGGGGCTGAAGAGCCGACCAGGCAGTGGCTGTTAGAAAATATATCTTTCTCGGATAATATAGCTCCTTATAATAAAGATAGACTCAGTGCCATTTTAAAATCAATTGAATCATTACCGCCTCAGCCAATCGAAGCTAAGGCAATCCATCGTCTTAAATGGTGGCTGTTAGCAGCAGCTGCTAGTATTATTTTGATCATTTCCCTAACAATTTTTGCGGACCTTAATTTAAATAAAAAAAATCAGGTAATTGAAACTGTAAAGGCGGATGTTTTGCCTGGCCACCAAGGAGCTGTGTTGCATCTTTCCAGTGGGCGGGAAGTGGCGCTGGATAGCTTAAAAAATGGTAACGTTATAATGGATGGAAATATTAAAATTATAAAAGAAGGAGACTCTTTAAAGTATGTAGGGTCGTCTTCTGCAGTAGTCTATAATACGATAACAACCGATAAAGCGAGGGAATGGCATCTGACACTACCAGATGGTTCTGATGTCTGGTTGAATGCAGAAAGCTCTATTAAGTATCCGTTGGTTTTCTCTGGAAAAGAGCGAATCGTGGAAATGACGGGAGAAGCGTATTTTCAGGTAAAACATAACGAGGCTAAGCCCTTTGTTGTTAAAGTAAATAATCAAATAATCGAAGATCTGGGAACAGAGTTTAATGTAAATGCTTATTTAAATGAGTCTTCTGTGAAAGCTACCCTCATTAAAGGAATTATAAAAGTAAACGAAAAAGTTTTAAGACCTGGGCAACAAGCATTAATCGAGAATGGTAAAATGGCTATTAACGATGTAAATGCAGAACAGGCCATTGCCTGGAAAAATGGAATATTTTCATTTGAAGATACCGATTTAAAAGAAGTAATGAGGCAGTTAGCAAGATGGTATAATATAGATATTCAGTATGAGGGAAATATACCTTCAATGGTTTTCGGAGGAAAAATTACACGTAACACCAATTTGTCTCAGGTGCTTGCCATACTTCAGGCAAGTGATATTCATTTTAAAATTCAAAATAAAACATTAATCGTTATGCCATAAAAAATGCAAAAAATGAATTTTACAAAAAACCGTTTCGGGTTCGAGGCCGAAACGGTGGATTTTGGAATTCATAAAAAATCTGTTCTGGACATTCTATTTCATTCACGCAATCAATACAAAGCTATGAATTTAAATGCTTACCGAAAAAAGGTATCCGTTATTTTGCGATTCTGTTCGCAAAATACATCACTCCACAAAGTTTTCCATGTCATGAAATTAACTGTCATTATTTTATTAGCGACAATTTTACAAGTTAGCGCAAAAACAAATGCTCAAAATGTGACTATCTCGAAGAAAAATGTAACTCTAGAAGACGTTTTTCGAGTAGTAGAAAGCCAAACAAAATTCGTTTTTTTCTACAATCAGAAATTGCTTAAGGAAGCTAAACCTGTTACTATTAAAGCAGACAATGCTCCGCTGAAAGAGGTGTTAGACAAATGTTTCAAAGACCAACCGATAAACTATATTATTGTCGGCAATAATATAGTAATCAAGAAGAATCCTGATTATGAAGCTCCCGTAAAAACACCATTAGAAATTCCAAAATTCACTGTTTCAGGAAAGGTGACTGATAATAACGGTAATCCAATTGCCTCTGTATCGGTCGTAATTCCGGGAACACCATTGGGTGCAATGACAAATGCAAAGGGCTACTATATTATTGAAAATGCTCCTCCTGATGCTGAATTGTATTTCTCCTACATTGGGTATAAAGAAAAACATGTAGAAATAAAAGGCCGACAAACAATAAATATATCACTTGATCTCGCTGAAAATAGCCTTGATGAGATGGTGTTAATTGGCTATGGTAAAACAACAAAAAGATTTAACACAGGCTCTGTTGCAACTATCGGTGCAGACGTTATCGCTAAGCAACCCATCGCAAATGTAATGGACGCTTTGCCCGGGCGTGTTGCCGGCGTACAAATTACTCAAAACAATGGCGTACCAGGTAGCAATACACAAATTCAAATTAGAGGCCAAGGTTCTTTAAACTCTGGAACAATTCCATTGTATGTCATTGACGGTGTTCCCTATTCCAATTTTAATGGAGCACTACCTCCTAGAGATAATCTTGATGCTTGGGGGATTAGCAGTGCAAATGGAGGCACGAGTCCATTCAGCTCCATTAATCCTGATGATATCGAAAGCATTTCTATCTTAAAAGATGCTGATGCGACAGCTATTTATGGTGCAAGGGGAGCTAATGGTGTAGTTCTAATTACGACCAAGAAAGGGAAATCAGGTAAACCTAAAGTAGATATAAACCTATACACCGGTACAGGCAAAGTTGGGCATTTTATTCCAATGCTGAACACACAACAGTATTTGACTTTGAGAAAAGAAGCTTTTGCAAATGATGGCATCGCGCCGGATAAGGCTAGTTCCAGACCTCAGGATTTATTGGATTGGGATCAAAATGCTTATACTGATTGGCAAAGATATTTGTTAGGAGGTACTGCACATTCAACGAATGCAGAAATCTCCTATTCAGGCGGAAATGAATACACACATTATAGATTGAGCGGTGCATTCAGAAGTGACGGCACGGTTTATCCTGGCGATAATTGGAAAGACAGTCGGGCCACCTCTAGATTTAGCCTTGATCACCAATCCCTGAATAAAAAATTTGGATTTAATTTTTCTACAAGCTATGCTTATGAGAATTCCTTTCTGCCTTCTTCTGATATAAGCAGTCTTTATACATTACCCCCCAATTATCCATCTACATTAAAAGATAGTACAGGAAAATTAATTTGGTACCCAGGGCTTACAAATCCATTGTCTTATTTGGAACAACCAAATAGGGGAGTCACCACTAATCTAATTGGCAATTTCACGATTCGTTATACGGTAATACCTGGTTTAAATTTAAAACTGAACTCTGGGTATACCTATATCGTCTTAGACCAAAAAGCCGCGAAACCGGCTTCCGCACAAAATCCGGCATACAATCCGGTAAGTAGTGCTTACTTCTCAAATAATAAAATTGAGAACTGGATCATAGAACCTACAGCAGATTATAGCTTTAATATTGGAAAAGGCAAATTCAATACTTTGGTAGGCGGAACCTTTCAACAAAATATCTCTCAGACAAATTCAACAAAAGGCACCAATTATAGTTCAGACCTACTGCTGGGTTCACTTAGTGGTGCAGGTCTTATTACTTCTTACTATCCAAATTATTCCAAATACAAGTTTGGTTCATTTTATGGCAGAGCAAATTATAATTTAGATAGTAAATACTTAATGAATGCCACATTTAGAAGAGATGGTTCGTCTCGTTTTGGGCCAAATAATCGTTTTGGTAATTTTTGGGCTGTTGGAGCTGGCTGGATATTTTCAGAAGAAAATTTTATAAAAGACAATCTTTCCTTCTTAAGTTTTGGGAAACTGAGAGGAAGTTATGGTCTTACGGGTAACGACCAAATTCCAGACTACCTTTATTTACCTCTTTATTCTCTGATTTCTACGCCCTATCAAAGTCAGGCAGGAATGCATGGAACAAATACACCCAATCCGGACATACAGTGGGAAACCGATAAAAAGCTCGAGTTTGCTTTAGAATTAGGATTTTTAAAAGATAGAATTTTATTTACTGGAAGTTATTATAGAGACAGGTCGGGCAACCAGTTGACCTATCTCAGCTTGCCTACTCAAACGGGGTTTAATTCCTATTTGGCAAATATTCCTGCGGTAATCCAAAACAAAGGGTTTGAGTTGACTTTTAATACAAAAAATATTGTTTCAAAAAACTTTCAATGGAATACCTCTTTAAATATTACCATAGCTAGGAATAAACTGTTGAGTTTTCCCGGTTTAGCAAGTTCTTTTTATAGCAGTTCTTATGTAATAGGGCAACCCATAAATCTTACAAGGCTGTATCACTATACAGGTATTGATCCGCAAACCGGCTATCCCCAATATGCAACAAAAAGTGGAACAGGTATGCCAGACTATAATACCGATAGAATTATTGCCCCGATTGGCCATCCATACTATGGTGGTTTAAGTAACGATTTTACGTATAAAAATTGGTCGTTAAGTGTATTTGTGCAATTTCAACACCAGAATGGCTTTACCAATAGCATTTCTTATTCGCCGATTGGAACAGGTATGACCAATCTCAACGCTGCAGTTTTAAACAGGTGGCAAAAACCAGGGGATGTAAATACGTTATATCCTGCTGCATCTGCCAATGCGGGTACTCCTATTGCGAATGCTTATGGCTATTATTATGGTGGGTCTGATGCCTTCTGGGGTGACGCCTCTTGGTTAAAGATACGTTCTGCGTCTTTTTCGTATTCATTGAATAAAAATTTATTAAAACGCCTTGACTTGAGTGCATTGCGATTGTATGCAGAAGGGCAAAACCTACTTACTCTTAATAAAAATAAATATCAGTTTGATCCAGAAACGAATGTGCCTGGTGGTCCTCCGGGCTTAGGGACCGGACAATATGCGGCTGTTCCGCCACTTAGAACACTTGTACTGGGAATTAATGTTTCATTTTAAAAATTACAAACATGATAAATTTGAAATTATTCAATAAAGATAAAATCAGCGTCTTCTTATTAACGATGATTTTAATTTCTTTGTCTTCTTGTTCTAAATTTGTTGACCTAGGTGCTCCAACCACTCAAATTGGTGTAAAAGAAGCTTTTCAATCTGACGCTTCGGCAACTAGCGCCGTAATAGGGCTCTATAACAATTCCTTAAGCCTCTACTTTTCGGGAGTAGTTGGGTCCTCAGCAGATGATATCCATTACTCAACCAGCTCAATCAACTATGATCAGTTTTCAAGCAATGCTATATTGCCCAATAATTCTATTAATTCAAATAATTTTTGGGCCGGCTCTTATTCAGAACTATACCAGATTAATTTGGCTATAACAGGATTAAGTGGCTCTACGGCATTGACACCTTCTGTTAAAAATCAATTATTGGGTGAAGCTTTAACTTGGCGGGCTTTTATGAATTTTTATCTGGTTAATTTTTATGGGGATGTTCCTCTTGAATTAACGACAGATATCGCCGCTAACGCTGTAATGCCCAGAACCAGTGAAACAATAGTTTGGGCGCAAATAATGGCAGATTTAAAAAGTGCGGACAGTCTTTTGACTCAGAATTATCCAACTGCGCAAAGGGCGAGAATTAATAAATATACTGCAATGGCACTACTGGCAAAAGCTTATTTGTACAACAGAAATTGGGCATCTGCGGAGCAGTATTGCGACAGCATTATTTCTTCAGGTGTTTATAATTTAAATACCGATCTAAATAACACATTTACCAATTCCAGTAACGAGATAATTTGGCAAATTGCAAATTCTACAGGCATCTCGACTTTTGGCAGCAATTTTTTAGCACCCAAAGGTGTTTTGCCAAATTATATTCTATATGACACTTTATATAGTTCATTTGAGCCAAACGATTTGCGTAAAAAGGATTGGACAATGACGGATACCATCGGAGGTAAAGCGTATTACTATGATTATAAATACAAAGATCGTTCTGGTACAGGAAATGAATACAATGTTGTGTTTCGGTTAGCTGAACAATATTTGATTAGAGCAGAAGCAAGAGCAGAGCAAAATGATCTTTCCGGTGCTATTAGTGATTTGGATATTATTCGCAATCGTGCAGGCCTTAATTCTTTAAATCCATTGCTGACAAAAGCCCAAGTCTTGTTAGCAGTTGAACAAGAAAGAAAAGTGGAATTATTTGGTGAATGGGGCAATAGATGGTTCGATCTAAAACGAACGCCCAGCATTTCAGGTAACACAAAATTGACTAGAGCGGATGATGTTTTGTCGGGAATAAAATCTAATTGGGCGCACACAGATATTCTCTATCCTATTCCCTCAGATCAAAGACTTACTAATACGCATTTGACGCAAAATGAAGGTTATAATTAAATAAAAAATAAAATTTAAATGAATTATATAAAAAGAATTATTACAGTCGCTTGCTTTTTAATGCCGTCCAAGACCTTTGCGCCACGAAAAGATTTTAGAATAAAGGGACACATTGAACATTTCCCCAGTGGTAAAGTTATTTTAACTGCTAACGATGGACATATATTAGATTCAACAAAAACAGTAGATGGTAACTTCACCTTTGAAGGTAAAATAAATAATCCTGTATTTGCTTATCTCACATTTGGAGATGATATGCAAAGAGTATCTTTTTTTTTGGAAAGCAAAAATATTAGTCTTGCACTCAATAAAGATTCTTTGCAAAATGCGATGATTAAGGGATCGCCTGAAACTAAAAATTGGGAAGATTACCTCAAGGTATTTCACAAGATTTCTATGAGCGCAGCGCCTTACTATCACTTATCCGATTCATTGCACAAAGCAAGTAACGGGAAATTAGATAGTACAGACAAGGTAACCATACAAAATGCTTTAGACAAATTACAAGATTATGATTTAAAAATGCATAAAGAATATGTACTAAGTCATCAAAATTCAGTGGTGTGTCCTTTCTTTATAATTGATCATTTTATAAATTACTTCGAATTTAAGCAGGCAGATATGTTATTTGCTCTGGTAACACCCGAGGTTAGAAATTCTTTTTATGGTAAAAAGCTTTCCACGGCAATTGAAATAGCTGACCGGACTGCAATTGGGAGCTCACCCACATTTTCTCAAATGGATACCTGCGGTAAAACAGTTAATCTAAAAGACTATAGAGGCCAATATGTGTTGGTTGATTTCTGGGCAAGTTGGTGCGGACCTTGTAGAGCGGAAAATCCGAATGTCTTAGCCGCCTATAAAAAGTATCATAAGCTGGGCTTTGCGGTTGTGGGAGTTTCTTTAGACAATAATAAGAAGGCTTGGTTAAATGCAATCCACCATGACGGTTTGCAATGGACACAGTTATGTGATTTAAAGGGGTGGAATAATGCAGCCGCTATTGAATTTGGCGTCAAAATAGTTCCTACAAATTTCCTTTTAGACAAAGCTGGAAAAGTAATAGCCAAGAATTTGCGGGGCGAAGATTTGCAGAATAAATTAAATGAATTGTTGAATTAGCCGACATACACGAAGAATTCCTTCTTTTTATGAACTTATTCTTTCTGTTTTGGCAAATGGTAATTAAAAATATTGTTTAATCGAAAAATAAAAAAATGAAGAAAAGTATTGGATTAGTAAAAACACCTCTTTTGTTGTTGACAATCTTTTCATGTTTAAGTGTGGTCAATGCGCAACACGTTAAAGATACGACGGCAAAATATTTAAATGAGCTAATAGCTTCAGATAAGCCACAAGACAAAGTAATACTTAACAATAAGCTTGAAGCGCTTGCGGCGAGTAATAAAGAAACAGATTTGAGATTGGCGCAGCAGATGTATTATCAATTAAATCTTGTAAGTAAGACGGATTCTTTGCAAAAAGTAGAGTTGATAAAATTTCCAAATGGAATTGCAGCAAGAAATAAAGATGCCCAAGTCATATTTGACGAAAAAGATGCTTCGAAAGCGGAGGCGCTCTATAAAAAATGGATAGCTAAATATCCGACTGCAAATTTCTCAGCTGAGGATCACGGTTATATTGAGTATGACTATGTAAGTTCATACATTGCCGAGTTATTCGCTCAGGATAAAAACTCCAGTAAAGTGAAACAATATAGTGATTCTTTAAAAGAAGATTTTTGGAAAGGAAATGCATATTCGGGTATTTCGGGGGCTTTCTATAAAAATGGGGATTTGACAAATGCCGAATTTTATGAAAACAAAGCAATGACGAGCGTTGAACCGTTTTTAAATGCTACCGATAATGCAGGCAAATTTGCCGCGTCAGGTTATAATGGTATTTGTAACACTTTGGCCAATATTTATTACGAAGAAAAGAAATATGATCAAGCTTTAGATCTGATGAACAAAATTTATAGGTTGCAAGCGGGGCAAGTCGGCATAGACGCAAATTATACCTTTGCAAAGTTGTTTATGCATCTTAATCGCAATCAAGAAGCATTTGATAAAATGACGCAGGTACTCAGTACAGGCAAAGCTACTCCCGAAATGATAGAGACTTATAAAAAGCTTTACCTCATAGTTAAGGGAAGCGACAAGGGGCTTACTGATCAATTGGCTTCTATTAGAAAACAAACACTAGACAACCTCAAGCAAACATTGGAAAAGGAAATAATGGATAAGCCTGCTCCGCAATTCACACTTACAGATATTAATGGCAAAGAGGTTTCTCTTAAACAGTACCTGGGGAAAACGGTGGTGTTAGATTTTTGGGCAACTTGGTGCGGCCCTTGCAAAAAGTCTTTTCCTGCAATGGAAATGGCACAGCATAAATATAAAAATAATCCTAACGTAAAATTCTTATTTATTCATACTTGGGAAAAAGATGATAATGCAATTGCAGAGGCAAAAGCATTTATTGAAAGTAAGCATTATGATTTTGAAGTACTGATGGATTTGAAGGACCCTAGAACAAAAATAAACAAGGTTGTAAGTAGCTTTGGTGTAAAAGGTATTCCGGCTAAATTTATTATTGATCCCAAAGGGAACATTAGGTTTCAGTTAACCGGGTTTGACGGTAGTAATGAAGCTGCAGTTGATGAAATTTCGATGATGATTGATATGGTATCAAATCATCATTCAGAAGGGTAAGCTTATAAGTGACTTCTAAAAGATGTGGTTGGTGAGAAATATTACCAATCACATCTTTTTTTATAGGGGCTGCCCAACCGACATTTAATAATGATTTTATTTTATAAATATTTTCGATTCCTTTGTATTGATCGCAGCATAAGATTAAGCGGGATCTAAGGATTTTGGTCCAAATCTCCATCATGCTTTTCTAAAACCATACTTTTCTTACATTGAGTATTTCAAAGGAAAATGAAATGTCGCCCTTAAAGAACGCTTCTCTCAAGCTGTAAAATTTAAAATAACCTGCTTGCCGCCTTCTGACATTATTATAATTATCTTCGCCACTGATGAGTATCGACGAAATAAATATAGATTTTAGGAATGGAGAAGAAACTGTTTACGCGGAAGTAATTGTGCCTTTATTTTTGCCTCAAAATTATACTTGGCAAATTCCACTTGAGTTTCAGCAGGCGGTAGTGCCCGGTATTCGTGTAGAGGTAGCCTTGCGCAATAAAAAATACACCGGTATCGTAAAGCGTATTTTCGAACAAAAGCCACAAGGATTTGATCCCAAGCCTATATTAAATGTGTTGGATGCTGAGCCATTGTTGTATGAAAAACAGTTGAAACTCTGGCAATGGATGGCACAATATTACCTATGTACGGAAGGGGATGTCATGCAAGCTGCTGTGCCTTCTAATTTTAAATTATCCAGCGAGAGTGTTTTGATTTGGAACGACGCCTTTGATGAAGAATATAACGGCTTTGATGATGAGGAGTTTTTAGTTTCTGAAGCGTTACAGCTAAAAAAAGAATTACGCTTATCTGAAGTGCAACAGATATTGGACGCAGCACATGTTTATCCTGTTATAAAAAGGTTGATCGAAAAACAAGTATGTTTTATTTGGGAAGAATTGAAGCAAAAATATAAAGAGAGAAAAGAAATTTTTGTAACGCTTCATCCAAATTATTACAAAGAAGAGAAACTGGAATTATTGTTGAATCAATGGAGTGGTGCACCCAAACAAATGGAATTGCTGTTGGCTTTTCTACATTTACAAAAGACGGAGGGCGAAGTAAGGCAACCTGAGTTGCTAAAAAAATCCGGAGCTACTGCTGCTCAGTTAAAAGCATTGGTCTGTAAAAATATTCTGTTGGCTGAAAAGCGATCTGTTACACGGATACAGTCAAGACCCAGGCAACTAAATATCGATTTTCAGTTATCTATTGCGCAACAAAATGCTTTGGAAGAAATTGAAAATGTATTCAAAGAAAAAAATGTTTGTTTATTGCACGGTGTCACGGCCAGTGGCAAAACACAATTGTATATCAGATTGATAGAAGCGCAATTACGACAGGGCAAACAGGCTCTGTTTATGTTACCGGAGATTGCGCTCACTGCACAGGTTATTCGTCGTATACAGCATCATTTTGGTGGTTATATCGCTGTTTATCATTCTAAATTTAATCCTAATGAAAGGGTGGAACTTTGGAATAAAGTAAAATCCGGCGATATAAAAATTGTGTTAGGGGCACGCTCATCTTTATTGCTGCCTTTTCAAAATTTAGGATTAATTATTGTCGACGAAGAACACGACCTGTCGTACAAACAGCAGGAGCCAGCGCCACGCTATAACGCAAGAGATACCGCAATTTTTTGCGCATCATTATTTCAAGATGCGAAAGTTCTGTTGGGAAGCGCAACACCTTCGATAGAAACCTATTTTAATTGCAAAAACAATAAATATGGGTTGGTCGAGTTGATGGAACGTTTCGAAAATGTGGCCATGCCGGAAATTATTTTAGAAGATATTACACATCTTCCCAAAGAAAATGGTGCACCTATTTTGTTGTCGCCTGCTTTGCAAACACTCATGCAACAGACATTAGAAAAGAAAAAACAAATCATTCTTTTCCAGAACAGACGTGGCTATTCACCTTATCAAATTTGTAATACCTGTGGTTGGATTCCACAATGTGAGAATTGTGCTGTTTCACTCACTTATCATAAAAGCAAAAACAGATTAAGTTGTCATTATTGTGGCACCGATTATCCGGTAGTAAATACTTGTATTGCCTGTGGTAGTCACAATTTTGTACGAAAGAAATTTGGTACCGAGCAAATAGAAGAAGCTGTTTCAGAAATATTTCTGGAGTCAAATATAGCACGCATGGACTATGATAGTTTGCGTGGAAAATACAGCCACGATGCATTGATAAAAATTTTTGAGCAACAAAAAATTGATATCCTTATTGGTACCCAAATGGTGGTGAAAGGTTTAGACTTTGAACATGTAAGTTTAGTGGGTATTTTAGATGCAGATGGCATGTTGAACTTCCCGGACTTTAGAGTCAACGAACGCGCTTTTCAATTAATGGAACAAGTAAGTGGAAGAGCGGGTCGTAAAGATGGAAAAGGGAAAGTTTTGGTGCAGGTTTCGAATCTTAATCATCCGGTTTTGCAGTTTGTGAAAATGCACGATTACAAAGCATTGTACAATTATGAAATAGAAAGTCGAAGACAGTTCGCTTATCCGCCATTTTCCCGTCTTATTAAAATAACTTTTAAACATAAAGAGCAGCATATTGCGGAAGAGGCGGCAACAATTATGGGAGCCGCACTAGCGAAGAATAAGCAAATAGAAGTTGTAGGTCCCGCTGAGCCGTTAGTGAACCGCGTGCGGGGTCAATATTTGTGTGAGCTCTTAATGAAAATGCCAAAGGATTCTAAAATTATTGCATTTTGCAGACGGCAAATTGTGCAACAGATAATCATACTACAATCGAACAAGAGATATGCCCGTGTTACTATTCTGCCCGACGTAGATCCATTGTAGCCATAGACCTGTCTTTTACATTAATGATGACTATTGATGAAAGAATGAGCAGTATTCCAATTACTTGCACATAGTCTACGTCTTCTTTTAGGATAAAATAAGCAAGAATTACTGCCGTTGGTAATTCAACAGAACTTAAAATACTACTTAAAGGAATTCCAATTCTAGGAATGGCGATGGCAAATAATATAGGTGGTAACACTGTGCCGAAAATAGCCAAGGGGAACCCCCATTGCATTACATTGCTGAAAGTTCCATTCCAAATAAAACTAGGTGGGAAAATAGCAAATACCATTATACACATGCCAATACTGATGATTGAACTTTTTTTTAACGAAGTAAAATGATTACCCACTCTGCCATTAGCGATGATAAATATTGCGTAAAATAAGCCACCCAGAAGTCCGTAAACAATACCTTCAATTGGCAAAGGGTGTATGCCTTCTTTATCTTTAAGCAACCCCGCTGCGAGTATAGTCCCAATTAAAATTAATCCGACACAAAGGATTTGTTTCTTATTCATAGATGATTTGAAGAATAGTTTTTCTATCAGCATGCTCATCCAAGTATATTGCATTAAAAGTATGATCGCAATGGAGGCAGGAATAAGATGAACACATTTGTAATAGCAAATGCTTATCAATCCTGATACGGCACCCGTAGCTAATAATTTTGCAATACTGTTTTTTTCTCTGGGCGCAGCTGGCGATTTATCTTTAGTAGCTTTTTTGTACATGACAATAAAAAACAACCATAAAATAATGGCACCAAACAACGCCTGTGCGCCCGAGATATCACCCAAAGTGTATCCTTTGCCATATTCAATTTTTACAATCGTCGAGAGTATTCCGAAACTGCAACCAGCCAATAAAATATAGAAACTGTTTTTAATCATCTTATAAAAATAGGTTGTAAATGTAGTTAAAAGTTTTACGTTTGTTTTTTTAATTAGATTTGCGATTCTAAAAAATCATTTTTGAATGAAATACTCTCAAACCTTAGGTATTGCTTTTTCATTTTTACTTATTGTAGCATGCTTTTTACCTTGGTGCAGTATAGCGAGTAAAAATATAGTAATATCTGGCATGGAAACCACAGGAACTGTATTAGGGAAACCGGGATATATGCATATTTTCTTTGCAGTATTTAGTATTTTATTCTTTTCTATTCCGAAAGTTTGGAGCAAACGAATAAATCTGGTCGTGATGGCTTTAAATTTTGCCTGGGCGATGCGCAATTATTTATTGATGTCCACCTGTTCCGCAGGCGATTGTCCGGAAAAAAAAATAGGTATTTATTTGGTGATTATTTCTTCTATCTTGATGTTTTTGATGGCTTTTCTGCCTAAAATAAAATTGAAAGAAGATTAATCGGCGAGGGGAATTAAATCCTTTAGAATGAGCTGAAACTCCTTCCTGTCAATCATTTCAGCCCCAAGGCTTTCAAGATGTACCGTATATACCTGACAATCTATAAGTGAAATATCTTGTTCAATTAATTGCTGTACCATCCGTATAAAAGCAAATTTACTGGCATTGGATACTTTGCTGAACATACTTTCACCAAAGAAAACTTTACCTATTTTTACACCATATAATCCACCCACTAGTTCACCCTTTTGCCAAGCTTCGCCACTAAAGGCGTATCCGTTTTTGTGAAGATGGATATATGCGTTTTTTACATCATCCGTAATCCAGGTGCCGTCCTGATCTGGGCGATTTACTTTTTGACAGTGTTGTATTACTTCCTGGAAGTTCTGATTATAAGTGAAGCGAAATGCGTCTTTTTTTATGAGGCTACGCATACTTTTACTCACCTTTAACTTTTGCGGAAAAAGTACAAATCTGGGATTGGGAGCCCACCAAAGAGGAATATCTTCTTCATACCAAGGAAAGATTCCGTTGCGATAGGCTAATAAAAGTCGTTGCTGGGAAAGGTCACCACCCATAGCGAGTAGTCCGTCGCTGAGTGCCTCCTCCACCGGTGGAAACCAAAGTTTTTTGGATAAAATATGTAGAGGCAAAATAAGGAAGTTAGATAAAGGATTAGCAAACCGTTGCTTCTACGGTGGCATTGATACCACGGTCTATAATATCATCGCACATAGGCCGCAAAATCTCGTAATCACCTTTCTTTACCGTATATTTTCCTTTCGTGTGGATAATATAAGCGCATTGTTCTGCTTGCTCTTGTGAGTGATTACATACATCTATCAAGGTTGCTATTACCCATTCAAAAGTATTTACTTCATCATTCCATACGATCAATTGCATGGGCCACGTTGTCGCTACCAAAACATCATTTTCTGCTTCTTGCTGTGGTTTTATACTTTCCATAAAAAGATTTTCGCTTTTCATACCACAAAGGTAAAATAATTTAATAAGGTAGAAAAGTGATTATAGGCCGAAATTTACGTGTCATTTAAAGTTGCAATAATGGCCAAGGCTTGCTCTTCCTTCATTAAATGCAAAATTATCAGAACATCAACCTACCTTTGTAGGATGAACCAATTGGAAAAGAAAAATATACGCCATTTTACATTGGCAGAATTAGAAGCGTATTTTTTAGAAATAGGCGAGAAGAAATTTCGCGCTAAGCAAGTATATGAGTGGATTTGGCAAAAATATGCCCGTAGTTTTGACGACATGTCTAATTTGGGAAAAGAACTAAGAGGACACCTAAGTCAATCTTTTTCACTGCCCGCCTTATCCATCGATGCCGTTCAAAATAGTATAGATGGCACTATAAAAAGCCGCTTCCGCACTTTTGATAAGCATTTGGTGGAAGGTGTACTCATTCCAACGGAAGAAAGAAAAACCGCTTGCGTTTCTTCGCAAATCGGTTGCAGTCTTACCTGTAAATTTTGTGCGACCGGATATATGGAACGTAAACGTAATTTGACATTCGATGAAATTTATGACCAGGTGGCGATTATCAATAAACAAAGTCTGGATACTTATCAACAAAAGTTGACCAATATCGTTTTTATGGGTATGGGAGAGCCTTTGCTCAATTATGCCAACATGATGAAGGCTATCGAAAGAATTTCAGCCACGGATGGTTTGGGCATGAGCCCAAAGCGTATTACTGTTTCTACGGCTGGAGTTGCTAAAATGATTACAAAATTGGCAGATGATGGAGCCAAATTTAAACTGGCACTCTCTTTACACGCCGCAACCGATAAGAAACGCAATGAGATAATGCCCATCAACGAAACGAATAATATTGGCGCACTTACAGATGCTTTGAATTATTATTACAAAAAAACCAAGCAACACGTAACCTTTGAATACATACTCTTTCAGAATTTTAATGAGAGCCTAAAGGATGCGGAGGATTTGGTAAAATTATATCGCCGCGTGCCAGCTGAATTGGTTAATATTATTGAATATAATCCAATCGATGATAGCAAATTTGCAAAACCGTCGGAAGACAGAGTTGAAGAGTTTATGAACTATTTGGAAAAGAATAAAGTAAATGCGCGTCTTCGTCGCAGTAGGGGAAAGGACATCGATGCGGCTTGCGGTCAATTAGCTAACAAAGGTTAAATTTTTTTATTGACAATTAAATTGAGTTATTAATTATTACTTGTTAAAAATGAATGAATTAGGTTTTAATTCTTCAACATTCAAACTTTCAAAAAAATATAAAGATGGGCAAAGAAGCTTTTGATAAATATATTAACCCTAAATCTAATGCAAAGGTTAAGGAGGAGTATCGACAGGAAAAAAGGAAAGCGAAAGCTGAAATGCGTAAGGCTGGTAATGAAATGCGCCGAATTAAAGCGGAAAAATTGCGTGGAGAAAAGCCCGATGAACTCCCTTTTGGTGGCAAAAATAAGTTTGGAAAACCTTATAATCGCCCAGATGGATATTATCGGAAACAAAATAAGACAGTCGGTGCTGCGCCAACCAATACTGCACATCCACTTGATTTAAAATCGGCCGCTTCAAAGACGAAAAATTACGGTGTCAAAAATGAACGTTTTGTTGAGGAAAAAAAAGGTTCTTCCGAAGCAATGCCTTTGAATAAATTTATTGCACATGCCGGTATTTGTGGCAGAAGAGAAGCGGCAGAGTTGGTGAAAGAAGGATTTGCTCAGGTAAATGGTGACGTGGTTTTTGAACCTGCTTTTAAGGTTTCGGAAAAGGATACTATTAAACTCAAAGGCAAAAAGTTAGAGTTACAAAGGAAGCTGGTTTATATTTTGATGAATAAACCAAAAGATCATATTACGACCACTAAAGATGAAAAAGGACGCAAAACTGTCATAGACCTTTTAAAGGGAGTAGATACGGACAGAGTATACCCCGTGGGCCGATTGGATAGAAATACTACCGGCGTTTTATTGCTTACAAACGATGGAGAACTGGCTCAGAAATTAACTCATCCTTCTTTTCAGATAAAGAAAATATATGAGGCATCTTTAGACAAACCATTGGCAAAGAAAGACGCCGAAGCTATTGCGACTGGATTAGTTCTGGAAGATGGTGAGATAAAAGCAGACGCTATTGGCTATACCGATGCAAAAGACAAAAGTATTGTTGGCATTGAAATACACAGCGGTAAGAATCGTATCGTGCGTCGAATTTTTGAGCATTTGGGCTATGAGGTAAAAAAATTGGATCGCGTAATGTTTGCCAATCTCACTAAGAAAAATGTAGATCGTGGTAAATGGCGTTACATGGCTGAAAAAGAAATTCGTTTATTGAAGCACATGAATGCTTCACAAACAAAAAATGCCCAGAATGTAACGAGAACGGATGAGACAAATGGCGCAAAAGATTATACAAAGGAAGTTAAGTATAGAACGAATACAAAAAAAACGAAGGAGACAAAAATAACGAGAGATACAAAGGAAGTTAACTACAGAGCTAATACAAAAAAAACGAAGGAAACAAAAAGGCCGATCGCTAATAAAAAAGTAGTAACAAAAAGAGCCATTCGAAAAGAAAAACTTTAAAGATTGTCCGGTTTAAACGTAGCATAAAAAGTTGTTTAAGGTTTCTCATTGAGAATGGGTAGGAGGGCCCGTTATTTTGACGCGCGTCATTTGGCTTTACCAGCCTATATTTTTTGTGCAGGCCGGTGTTTTAATGCCAATAAATATGGGTACAGCTTTGCCGCCCAGATGGCAATATTAGCCATTATGGTCTTTATTATGCAGGCCGTACAGATTAAGTGTTGGCAAAACAAATAGATAGAAAAACAGATAATAGATTTGAATGAAATTGAACATTGTATTTGAAAACGAGAATTTTATCGCTATAGCTAAACCTTCGGGAATGCTGAGCGTACCGGATCGTAAGCAATCAGAGCCTTCGTTAAAAGATTTTTTGAAACAGAAATATGGTGAAATTTTCACAGTTCATCGTTTAGACAAACATACCAGTGGCTTGATCCTTTTTGCTAAAAACAGTGAAACTCATAAACAGTTGTCGCAACTTTTTCAAGATCGTGCAATTGAAAAAGTATACGTGGGCATTGTACATGGAACTTTGCGTCCCGCTTCAGGAACCGTGAACGTGCCCATTATGGAACACCCGGCAAAGGATGGTAGGATGTTGGCGCATAGCAAAGGCAAACTCTCTGTTACCGATTATGAAACGATTGAGATATTTAAAAATTATTCATTAGTGCGATTTCAGATCCATACAGGCAGAACGCATCAGATAAGAATCCATGCACAATATCTTGGACAGTCCATTGTGGGTGATGAATTATATGGAGACGGCCGCGGTATCTATCTTTCGGCCATCAAAAAGAAATACAATCTTTCCAAGGATCAATGGGAGGAACGCCCAATTATGGGTAGGCTGGCTCTGCATTCCTCCAAAATGCAGTTTGAGTTATTGGGTGAACAATTCGTTTTGGAAGCGCCCTTATCTAAAGACTTTACAGCCACATTGGAGCAGTTAAGAAAAAATAATTAACTATTAGGGTATAAGACTTTTAATTCTGTAATGCGTTCTTATTATCTCTGATAGGAGGGAATTGTCTTGCAGATGCTACATAATGACGGCAATAAGTTGAAGAAAGGCTTGCATTAGTAATCAACGTTCATCGAATTTTACATGTCCCCTACAGGAAGACTCTTCTGAAATTTATCGCAAAACAAAAGCCCCGATAGAAATCGGGGCCGTAAGTACAATGTAATAACTAACTAAGAAAACCTTTATTTAAATTGAGTACAATACTTTGATTATAATACTCATTTAATATTTTATGGAGCTGGTGTAAAACGCAAATATGGTTTTACTTCTCTTACGCCTTTTGGAAATTTTGCCTTTGCATCTTCTGTAGATATTGCAGGAGAAATTACCACATCTTCACCTTGCTTCCAATCTGCAGGTGTAGAAAATCCTTGATTGGCGGTCAATTGCAAAGAGTCAATCACACGCAATACTTCTACGAAATTTCTTCCGGTAGATGCAGGATAGGTAATGATTAATTTTACTTTTTTATCTGGGCCAATGATTAACAATGAACGCACTGTTGCAGTTGCAATTGCGTTGGGGTGAATAAAGTCATACAAGTTAGAAACTTTACGATCTTCATCAGCTATAATTGGAAACTGTACGTTTACGTTTTGTGTTTCGTTGATATCGCTAATCCAACCTTTGTGGCTTTCAACACCATCTACACTTAATGCTAATACTTTTACACCACGTTTTGCAAATTCACTTTGAAAAGCAGCTGTTGCACCTAATTCAGTAGTACAAACGGGGGTATAATCTGCGGGGTGAGAAAACAAAACAGCCCAGCTGTCACCTAAGAATTCGTAAAAGTCGATATCTCCTTGGGATGTTTTCGCCTGGAAGTTGGGAGCTATATCCCCTAATTTTATAGACATATTTTTATC